>NZ_CP128595.1:603333-905000 GCF_030444335.1 Polaribacter huanghezhanensis
TTCACCCATTTTCATTGGTTCCTTTTTTGGATTCATTTGCATGCCTTTCATTTTAGAATGATCCATTTTCATACCTTCCATTTCAGAGTGATTCATTGGCATAGAATCTTTAGCTTTCATCATTTTCATTTCAGACATTGTTTTGTCTTTTTTCATGTTTATGCCTTCCATTTTATCCATCTGCATACCATACTTGGCCTTCATTTTATAACGTTCATCCTTTTTTGGACGATATTTTAATGCAGGTGCACCCATTTTCATATCCATTTTTGCCATTTTCATCATCATTCCAATCTTATCTGGCTTCGGAATATCTTGTGCTTTTAAAACTTTTCCAGTCCCTAAAAATGCTGAGGCTGTACCAGAACCATCTTGTGCTGTAATTTTGAATTCTATTTTTCCGTTTTCGGGGATGGTTACAATATAATCGTAGGCTTCTGCAATGGCTATAAATGTTTTGTTCTTTTTAACAGGTACTACATCAAGGCCATCCGCCGAAACTAATAGTGGATCTCCACCACCAAAAGTCATCCAAAAAGAAGTAGATGCGCCTCCATCAATAATTCGCAATCGTACTTTTTCCCCTGGCTTAAATTTTGGGTACTCAACACTTTCTTCTCCATTAATTAAAAATGCAGGATAATATATATCTGCTATATCTGCGCCTTGCATACGTTGTCTCCAGAAATTAAGTTGTGCACCAAAAGCACCTCTGGCAATTACTTTATTTAGCGGAGTAGATGTTCCTTTTTTAATACCGTACCATTCGTTACCACGTTTTAAATTTTTAAGAACACTCATTGGTTTTTCATTAGTCCAATCAGATAGCATTAATACCAATTCCTTGTCATAATCTAATGTTTTTTCTTTAGGCTGAATAACAATAGAGCCGAAAACACCACTTTGTTCTTGTAACATGGTATGAGAATGATACCAATACGTACCAGATTGTCTAATGGGAAATTCGTATTTAAAAGTAGTCCCAGGTTCTATGGGTGGTGTATTTAAATACGGAACACCATCATAAAAATTAGGAAGTAAAAGACCGTGCCAATGCACTGAGGTTTCTACACTCATTTCATTTTTTACGTAAATAACAGCGTATTCTCCTTCTTTAAATTCTAGAGTAGGACCAGGGATGGTTCCGTTAACGGTCATTCCCATTACGTCTATTCCTGCTTTATTAACCGTTGCTTCTCGCAATGTAATCGTGTGTTCTCTTACCGGAAGGTTATTTACATTTCCTTCACTTACCTTATTGGTCTGTGCCTCTATGGTTAAACCAGAAACTAGAAGAACTAAAAATAAAAACTTCCTTTTGAATTGTTTTAAATTTTTCATGTTTTATCTTTTTTGGGTTTAATTATTTTTCTTTTTTGCATTCCACCATATTGCCCATAGAATAATTAATAGTGGAATAACCCATACATACATCATAATTTCTAGGTTTTATAGTTGGTGTTATTTGTGACTATTATGCATGTCACCCATATCCATTCCTTTGTCTTTCATCATTTTCACGCAGGACTGCATACATTCACTACTCATCATCCCTTTATCATGCATCATTTGCATCATATTGCCCATCATTTTACTGTCTTTCATCATATTGCCCATCATGTTTTTCATCATGTCTGGATTTTTCATCATTTGCATGCCATTTCCTTGTGTCATCATCTTCATCATGTCTTTATCGCCTTGCATCATTTGCATGGCATGCTCATTTCCTTTTATTTTTCCCATAAATTCTGTCATCATTCCTTGATCACCTACGATGTTTTGCATCATTTTGCTTCTCATTTCAGGGTTTTTGAGCATTGTACTCATGTCTGTTTCTTGTTTACAACTAGTAAGTGTAAAAAGACCAACTACTGTTAATAGTATTGCTAATGTTTTCATGATATTAAAATTTAATTGTTATTATTTATAGTGTAAAGATCACCATCTTAATTAACTTTTTTGTGCATGATTTTGGTTATATGTTATCTAATTTTTGGCGTTTCCCTATCCTTTTAAATTCTGTCGGAGTTAATCCAGTAATTTGTTTAAATTGTCTTGATAAATGTTGTGGGCTGCTATAATTAAGTCCGTAAGAAATTTGACTTAATGTTAATTCATTGTAGATGATGAATTCTTTAGCACGTTCTATGCGCTGTTCTATAATGTAGTGTTCTATGGTTTTACCTTCTAATTCTGAAAATAGTTTACTCATGTATGAATACTCTATTCCTATCTCTAAAGTAAGGTATTTTGAGAAGTTTTGATGTGCTGGCTTTTCTAATCCTTGATGAATGTTTTTTATAATTAACGCCTTTATCTTACTGATAATAATTGCGTCTTTATCTTCAAGGATTTCAAAACCTTCTTTTTTTAGTAATTTGTTTAAGATTTCTTTGTTTTCAGTTGAAATATCTTCTGTTAATGTTAGAACCCCAAGAGTCACCTCATCAAAAGCTATATGGTTGTTTTGTAAAACATCTGTAACCACCTTAATACAGCGATTACAGACCATGTTTTTGATGTTGATTGTGTGGTTCATTTCTACAAAGAATCTATGACTAATTTTAATCGTTTTTCAATATCTAATGCTACATTCCCTAATTCATTATTTTCAATCATTCCCATGGCTACAGTTGGCATAATTGCAGAAACAAATACAGCATCGTTTTTTTGATATACAATAACGTTGCAGGGCAACATTAAACCAATTTCAATTTCTGACTGGATGGATTGATATGCGCTTGGTGGATGACAAGCACCTAAAATGGTGTAATTCTCCATTTCAACATTAAGTTTGTTTTTTAGCGTGTTTTTAATATCTATTTCAGTTAACACCCCAAATCCATCATTTTTTAAGGCTTGTTTTGTTTGTTCTATTGCATCTATAAACGTAGCCTTTACTTTTTTTCGATATCCATAATTTGCTGTTTTCATTTTGTCTGTAAATTAGTTATTTATTAAATTTTTTCTTAATGTAATTAACCCATCTTTTAGCTTGTAATAATCTTTTGTAGATGGCTTTTTATTTCTTTATAAGATATAAAAAATAATTTAACATAGCATCATAAGTAACAACTTGTACAATCGTTATTAAACCTCTTTTTAACGCTAGTAATCTCGTTCTTTACGGCTTCAATTTTTTAAATGAAGTGTGAGAATGAATAATTTTCCAGTTGCCATCAATTTTTTGTAAAATAGAAGTAGCAACTCCTTTACTTTTTATGGTTCTCTCTTTAACTCCTTTAGCTTTATCACCTTTTAAAACAATTGTATATACATACTTTTCTGTAGTATATGCATACGGCAAGCTAACTGTTGTATTAATACCGTAATCTGAAAAGGTAAAGCTTTTAAAATGCCCTAATTCTGGACCTAAATGATGGTTGATGTATTCTTTGTAAGTGCCTTCTGCTTTCCCTTGTTCAAAAATAGTAGCTTCTGGAGTAAATAGTTCAAAAGTACCATCTGTTGTTAAATTTTGTATTGCATCTTTGTATGCCTGCATTACAGAAAATATTGCTTCTTTTTCTTTTGATATATTAACTATTTCTTCTTTATTGGTTACGACTTCTTTCTCTTGTTTTTTACAGCTTGTAAGTACTACTGTAAAAATGGTGATGATAATAAGTGATTTTAAAAGTTTCATTTGGTTTTGTTTTGAGTGTTCTTATATACTATCTCTTAATTGTGTAAGCCATTCAAAAAGTTCTTTTTTCTCTTTTTCTGTGAATTTTGCATCGCCATGAATTAAAGTATAAGATGTTAATGGCATCTCACCCTCTTTAATTTGACTTATTATTGATTTTAATTTGCCTTTCTTTCTTCTATTAGAATAATTGCTCCAAGCACTAAAATTAAGTTCTTTTTTTCCTGCTATTACATGGTCTTCTAAAAACCAAGCAATAGGTTGAATTTTATTATACCAAGGGTATGATGTATTATTACTATGGCAATCATAACAAGAGGTTTGTACCTTAATTTTGATATGATAAGGAACATTATTTACCAACATAAAATCAGTTTTAGGCACCGTTTTACTTTGATTGCGAGTTGTGGGAAAAAATTGTATTCCCACAAGTGCAATCAATAAAACCAAAAGTATGATTTTAACTTTTTTCATTTAATTAATTTGTTTTTTAACAAAACCACACGTCAACATTTTACTTCCATAATAAGGATTTTTGACGTCTTTTGTTTCGCTTAACCAACTTGCTTTTTTCATTGGACAAATATCTTGATACAACGTTTTTTCTGTTCCTAATAAAGAAATCAAATCATTTATGTCTGTATTTAAGGTCTCAAAATGCTCTCTTTGATGATCAATCGGACTTTTTACAATATGCTCTGCTTGTTCTTTTGCGCTTTCAGCAATTTCCATGTAATTTTTATGTGCTTCACCTGATAATTTGGTCATATCAAATTTTGAAAAAGCAGTTAATAATGCTGTTGCTCCTTTTGCTGCACCCTCTTTATTGTCTGCAACCAAACCGTTTTTAATTTGGATGTATGCTTCAATAATTGGAGTTGTTGCTGCATTTTTTTGAGCAGTTGTTTCTATGGTTCTTTTTTCTTTTTTTTCTGACATTTCTTTGTCTTCATGATCCATTTTAGAATGATCGTCATCTTTCATTTCTGTTTGATGTTTATCATCGTTATCATGATCTTTTTTGTTCTCCTTACAAGATGTAATTGTTAGTGCAATAAACGCTATTGATAAAATACCTGTTGTTACTTTTAAATGTTTCATTGTTTTTGTTTTTTAGTTATTAATTAATTATTGTTTTTGTGCTACCGCAAGTAGCCATTTTAGATCCATAATATGGATTATTTATTTTTTCGTCTAAACTCAACCAAAAAGCTCCTTTATTAGTATCTGCCATTGGGCAAAATTGTTCATAAACCTGCTTATTAACTCCAAATAATTTTACTGCTTTAGATAAATATACTGATAAATGTATAAAATGATTGCGTTGTTTTTCAATATCTAAAGTTTTTGAAATAGCCGTTGCAAAACTTACAATTTCTTTAGAAACAGTCATCCAATGATTATGCGCGTCCATATTTTTTAATTGTTTCATATCTACTTTATCCATTGCTTTTAATAGTTCTTTTGCAGATTTTTGAGCTGTTTCTGCATCATCTTTTGTAAACGCATCTTTAAGCGCAATATATTGAGTAAAAGCTTTTTCTAATTGAGTTTGAAAAGCGTTAGAAACTTTAATGCGTTTATTCATTGTAGCATGATCTGTCTTACTTTCCTTTTTCTCTTTTAAACTACCGCTGGTTTTATCATCACCCATATTCATTCCAGGCATATTTGCCATTCCTCCTGTATTTCCAGAAGTTCCAGTTGGATTCATCATACTTTTTTGCCCCATTAATTGAGCAGAAGCATCAATTCTAAAGACACCATTTGTTGCTACTATTTCACCCGCTTTCAATCCGCTTGCAACAATATAAAAATCTCCCATGTTTTGACCTAAAATAATTTCTCTGTATACAAAAGAAATCGTTCTATCGTGAGGTACTTTTACATATACTACAGATCGTTTTCCTGTCCATAACACTGCCGATTTAGGGATAATTATAGCATCCTTTATGTTTTTAAGTTTTGCTTTTATAACTCCAGTTGCATACATTTCTGGCAGTAATTTTCGGTCTACATTTGCGATCTCTACTCGTACTTTAGCAACTCGGGTTTTTGCAGATACAAAAGGATCTACGAAAGTGATTTTTCCTTTAAATGCTTTACCAGGGTTTGCTTGTATGGTAAAATCTACATTATCACCAATATGAATCCAAGGAATATCAGCCTCATAAGCTTCAAACAATACCCAAACCGAACTTAAATTAGCAATATCATATAAACTACCACCAGCTTTTATATAATCTCCTAGCGCTACATTTTTTTGCATTACATAACCCGAATAATCTGAATATATATCTACTTGTTCGCTCACTTTTCCTGATTTTTCTATCGCATCTATTTGTGCATCCGTAAGCTTCCATAACTTTAATTTATTACGTGATGCTGTGTATAACTGTGGATAAACCGCTCTAGATCGTATCGCTTCAAACAATTCTTTTTGTGCCGTAATTAAATCCGGAGAATAGATGCGAACGATTGGTTGCCCTTTTGTTACTTTTTCTCCCGTAAAATTCACATACAAACGCTCAATTCGCCCTGGAATATGAGAGACTTGAGAATACAAACGTCTTTCATCTGGTTTTACTCTACCTAACAAACGAATTTCTTTTATTGCTTTAGAACGTTCTACAGTTGTGGTTTGAATATTTGCCAATTGATAAGCTTGATCACTCATTACAATTTCGTTGTCTGCGATGTTTTCTGAAGAATCGCTTGACGTTTCTAATGGAATAAGCTCCATTCCACAAATAGGACAATCGCCTGGTTTTTCTGCTCTTATTTGTGGATGCATCGAGCAAGTCCACAATTTGCTAACTGGGTCTTGAACAAGGTTATGTTCCGTTTTAGAATGTTTCGTTTCAGAATTTCCTCCTGAAAATACATTGCCTAAAATAATTCCGAGAATTAATATTCCGGCAGCGATGAGATAATTTTTATATTTTTTCATTTTATATTTTTTAATTTCCTATTAAATAATTTACAAATGCAGTAGCTACATTTTTATCAATTAGTGCTTTTTGATATGCCAATTCATATTTTAATAATTGACGTTCGATACGCAATACTTCTTCAAAATCTTTAGAATCCGTAGAATAGGATGTAATCAAAACATCCAACACTTTTTTTGCAATTTCTGTTTGTTTCTTATTTAACAAAATGCGTCTGTCACTATCACTATAATTTTTATGTGTTTTTTCATAAATGGTAGAAAGACTATTTTTTTTGTCTTTTTTATTAGAAATTTCAGCCTCTTGCATGTATTTAGCTTCCTTGATAAGAGCTTTATACTTTTTTCTAAATAAAGGAATTTTTATTCCAATAGATGGAAACATAAAAGCATCTTTTCCGTTGTTTGACACTGTAGAGCCTGCATTCTTGCTAATGATTGTATAATCCAAACCAATGGTAAATTTTGGAAGCCCTTCTTTTTGTGCTACTACCTCTTGATTTATAAAAGCATTCAATCTATGATCGATACTCTTTAATTGATGATTTGAACTATAAATAGCATCCAGAACGGTTTGTTTATCTATTGGTAATTCATCTTGCCATAACATTATCGGAACATTAATTTTAGTACTTGCTTTAGTGTTCAATAAATTATTAAACTGTATTTGCAATACCTGTTTGGTATCTTTAAGTAATTCCAATTGATTGCGCAAATCATTCAATTCTAATTCCACTCGAAGTTCATCTACGATGGATGCCTTTCCAGCTTCAATTTTAACCAAAGACAGGCGTTTAAAAGCCTCCAAAATTCGAATATTCTTTTGTGTTATTTCTATCGCTTTTTCAATAAAATAATAATTGTAATAGGCTGTTTTTACTTCAAAGAATAAATTTGATTTTGCATTTTCAAATACTTCGTATTTTGCTTTTGCCATTTCGGTAGCCACATCTTCTTTAGCACTCAACAATCCAAACCAAGGAAAGCTTTGCGATACATTAAATTTCCAATTTTGTGGACCAACTCTTGTCTCAACAGGTTGCACAAAATACCCAAAAGCGAAACTTGGATCTGGTAAAGCACCTACTTGAGGTACTTTTTCCATAGCCGCCATATAATTGCTGAATTTCGCTTTTAATCCAGGGTTATTTTTAGCGGCAACTACTAAATAATTTTTTAGCTGTTCTTGTCCAAAAGCGCTCGATACAAATAGCATCAACACACTAAAAAAGAATAGCTGTTTTATAATTTTTTTCATCTTAATTTGTTTTTTCTGTCATTTTTTTAAGCTGTCTTTTTAATCCGTGCTCTTTCCACATGCAATACAATACCGGAACTACAAACATGGTCATCACTTGTAGCAACATCCCTCCAAAAGACGGAATTGCCATAGGCACCACAACATCTGATCCTTTCCCGGTTGCTGTCAACACAGGAATCAGTGCAATCACTGCAACTGCTGCTGTCATCATCGCTGGTCGTACTCGTTTTGCTCCTGCATGTAACACAGAAGTTCTGATATCTTTCACCGTTGTCGGTTTTTCCTCATCAAAAACTTGCGTTAAATACGTTCCCATAATAACACCGTCATCGGTTGCAATCCCAAATAAGGCAATAAAACCTACCCAAACGGCGACGCTTAAATTAATGGTGTGTAATTGAAATAAATCTCGCATATGAACACCTGCAAAGCTGAAATTTAAAAACCACTCTTGACCATACAGCCAAATCATGATAAAACCACCAGAAAAAGCTACAAAAATACCTGAAAACACCATCAATGATGGTAAAATATGTTTGAACTGAAAATACAATATCAATAGAATTAAGACCAATGAAATTGGTACTACAATCATAAGACGTTTTGAGGCTCTTATCTGATTTTCGTAATTTCCTGTAAAACGATACGTTACACCCGCTGGTAATTTAAATTCGCCCGAATCAATTTTAGCTTTGATTAATTTTTGTGCTGCTTCTACCACATTGGTTTCTGCATTGCCTTCCTTCATATCAAAAATGACATAGCCAGTTAAAAAAGTATCTTCACTTTTTATCACCTGTGGGCCTCTTACATATTCTATGGATGCCAATTCGCCCAATTCTACTTGAACACCAGTTGGAGTTGGAATTAAAATCTTTTTAATATCCTCTGGATTGTCTCTAAACTCTCTGGCGTATCTAACACGAACAGGAAAACGCTCTCTACCTTCAACAGTTGTTGTTAGTTGTTTTCCACCGATTGCCACAGACAATTGCATTTGCATATCCTTAATGGTTAACCCGTAACGAGACATTGCTTGTCTATTTAGTTTAATTTCTAAATAAGGTTTACCAACAACTCTATCGGCAAAAACGGTAGATGGATTGATACTTGGAACTTCTTTTAATAAACGTTCTAATTCAAAACCTACTTTTTCAATTGACTCTAATGTGGGTCCAAATACTTTAATTCCCATTGGCGCACGCATTCCTGTTGCCAACATGATTAATCGTGTTTGAATAGGTTGCAATTTGGGTGCAGAAGTTAATCCTGGAAATTTGGCATGTTTGATAATTTCTTTCCAAATATCGTCTGGCTTTTTAATCTTTTCACGCCACTGTCTAAAATTCTCCCCATCTTCATCTAAAATAAGTTCTTCTTTAGTTATTTTAAGAAATTCGTCTTTACCATATTTATAGGTTGTTCCATCTTTTAAAACAAAGGCTTGATTATCATCAACTTTAAAGCGCTCTCTATGTCCATCAGCATCCAACATATATTCAGGAATATAATTGATGGTGTTTTCATACATAGATGTAGGAGCAGGATCTAAAGCCGAATTGACACGTCCCCACTTACCTACAGACGATGCTATTTCTGGAATGGTCATTACATGTTTGTCTATACTAGCAATAACTTCCGTGTTTTCGGTAATACCAGAATGTGGCATTGTGGTTGGCATTAATAGAAAAGAACCTTCATTTAACGCTGGCATAAATTCTTTTCCAATTCCTGGAAACGTTTTGCCTAAACTAGCCCAAGCACTATTGTTTTTAACAAAATTGGGCATAAACCCAAAGGTTTTTCCGAAACCTAACCAAATAGTAATTCCAAAAAAGACAACAATAATTGGAACACTTAAAAATTTCCATTTGTTATCTAAACACCAAGCCAATATGCTTGTATAAAAATGTACAATAGTCATTAAGACCCCTAATACAGAACCTACAATAATGATTACAAAAATAAAGTTCACAAACGTAGAATTTGAAGCTCCTAAAGGCATCCATTCAACTGTTAAAAAATAAAGAACAATAAGTGTTGTAATTATAATGTTGATTAAGTTTGCTGTTTTTTCTGAGTACGGTAATTTTATTTTATTATTTAAAAAGCTTCTTGGTGCTACTTTTGTTAGTAAATTATTTACTCCAAATGCAATCAAAGCAAGTGCAATAATACTTCCGTATGCTATTGTAAACACAAGACCAAAACCAATTAATAAGGCGTTAAATATTCTACTGGTTTTCTTTTTGTCCAGTCGAATAGAAAATAATACTTGTGCAATTGCCGGGATAAATAATATCCCAATAAATAATGAAGACACCAAAGCAAAAGTCTTCGTCCACGCTAACGGTCTAAATAATTTTCCTTCGGATGCTTGCATCGCAAAAACAGGTAAGAAACTTACAATGGTAGTTGCTAATGCCGTCATTATTGCAGATGCCACTTCAACCGTTGCTATATAAATAACTTCCACTAACCGTTTTCCTTTAATACCTTCATTTTCTGGCATTTCGAGATGCCTGATAATGTTTTCGGTAAAGACAATTCCCACATCCACCATAACACCTATCGCGATAGCGATACCTGATAATGCAACAATGTTGGCATCGACATTAAAGTATTTCATTAAGATAAAAGTCATTAATACTCCAACAGGCAGTAACGTGGATATTAATACGGAAGCTCTTAAATTTAGCACCAAAACAATCACTACCAAAATACTAATCAAAATTTCATGTGACAAAGAAGATTCTAAAGTTCCTAAGGTTTCTTGGATCAATCCAGAACGATCATAAAAAGGAACGATGGTAATTTTAGAAACGGTTCCATCTGCCAGGGTTTTTGAAGGCAAACCAGGAGCAACTTCTTTTATTTTATCTTTTAATGATTTAATTACAGCTTGTGGATTTGCACCATATCTTGCCACAACAACACCACCAACGGCTTCAACCCCACCTTTGTCGAGACCACCTCTTCGTGTTGCTGGACCAAATTGAATTTTGGCGACATCTTTTAAGCGGATTGGGACATTATCTCTAACGGTAACCACACTTTCTTCGAGATCAGATAAACTTTTAATATACCCCAATCCTCTCACTAAATACTCTACTTTATTAAATTCTAAAGTACGAGCACCAATATCGAGATTGCTGTTTTTAACAGCATTCATAATCATTTTTACATCTACATTATTGGCTTTCATTGCATCAGGATCGATTTCGATTTGATACTCTTTTAAAAATCCACCAATAGATGCTACTTCAGAAACTCCGCTAGTTGCAGTTAAATAATATCGAACATAAAAATCTTGAATGGTTCTTAGTTCTTGCGGATCCCAACCGCCTGTTGGTTTTCCTGTTTTTGGATCTCTTCCTTCTAAAGTGTACCAATAAACTTGTCCTAACGCTGTTGCATCGGGTCCAAGTGCTGGTTTGACCTCATTAGGAACTGTGCCAGGAGGTAAGGAATTTAGTTTTTCTAGAATACGAGTTCTACTCCAATAAAAATCTACATCATCATTAAAAATAATGTAAATACTAGAGAGCCCAAAAATAGAATTACTTCGGATGGTTTTTACTCCTGGAACACCTAGTAGCGCTGTTGTTAGCGGATAGGTAATTTGATTTTCAATATCCTGAGGTGATTGTCCCATCCATTCGGTATAGACAATTTGTTGGTTTTCACCAATATCGGGAATGGCATCTACAGGAACTGGGCTTCGCTCAATAAATGAGGTTTCCCAATTAAATGGAGCGGTAACTAGACCTCCAATAATAAAGGTAGCGAGTAATAGAAATGTTATTAGCTTGTTTTCAAGAAAATAACGAATGGTTTTATTTAACATAAATTTTGATACTTAAACAATTGAACATTGGTATTATTAAAATACCGAATACCTGTCTGCCGATAGGCAGGCAACAAGTTATCCTTGTAGATTATTTCTACAGGACAATACAGTTTAATGTTTAAAAATCAAATTAAATAAGTTTCGTCAAGTTTTTGTATATCCTTGACGACCAAAGGAGTTTTGTAATCTGTATAAGAATTCTTGTTTTCTTGTACACTATCAAAAGGATTTATGAAAGCGTAAACAAATGAAGTTATAAGTTTTTGTTGTTTAAGTGAAAGCTTGTCAAAAGTTATTTGTAGTTCATTTTGACCCGCAACAACAATCTGTTTGTCATCGCAACAACTCTTTTTAATTGTAACACATTCTTCACTAGAAAGGTCTTGTGTTTCCATACCACAACTTTCTGCAGAACTCAACATTGATGAATCTACTAAAACATCACCACAAAAGTGCATATCAACAGTAAACGACATTGTAGAGAATAACACTACAAAAGCCATTAAAAAAGATACTATTTTATGAGTTATTTGTTTCATTTGTAACGCAAAGATATAAAAATTTCTTTATTAACTACTTATTCGTTCTTTAGAAAAGCCTCAACTTTTCAGTTGAGGCTTTTTTTATGTTTAATACGTGTCTTTCATCCAATTATACGGTTTGCGTTTTACCCACATTCCGCGTGTAAAATCTGGAAAATCTTGCGGCTCTCCGTTGTTTTCTATGGATGCTTCAGAAAGTGGCGTAATTGCGCTCCAAGCGGCAGCATCATAAGCATCTAAAGGCGGAGCAATATTGCGTTTTGCAGATTCTACAAAAGCGTTAATTACAAAGAAATCCATTCCGCCATGACCAGCGCCTTGTGCGTGTTCTCCAAATTTTTTCCAAAGTGGATGATCATATTTTTCTAACCATTCTTTTGATGCGTCCCAACGATGTGGCTTCGATTTTCCTTCAACATACATTCTATCCCCGTCTTTTTCCCAAAGTCCTTCTGTTCCTTGAACTCTAAATCCTAAAGAATACGGTCTTGGCGAACTACAATCGTGTGTAACAATAATAGTTTCGCCATTTGCTGTTTCAATTGTACTGGTAATTATATCACCAATTTTAAAATTTAATTTTGCATTCGGATGCTCTTTTCCGCCATTATCAACAATATATTTATGCAAACCTCTAGATTTTGTAGCATGAGAAGTTAAAGACATCAATCTATTTCCTCTGTTTACGTTACACATTGTTGCCACAGGACCAACACCATGCGTTGGATATACATCTGCATTTTGCATTAAATTATGTTGCGTGCGCCAAGCAGATTCTGAAATTCCTTTTTCGCCAAACTCTACTCCTTTGCCATAAGCGGATTTTCCATCATTAAAAAACACCCCTCTTAAATCGTGTTGATACCCACATCTAAAATGCAATAATTCTCCAAACACATTTTGCTTTACCATGTTTAAAACTGCCAATACATCTCTTCGATAATTTACATTTTCAAGAATCATCATGTGTGTTCCTGTTTCTTCGTGCGTATTGACCAAATCCCAACATTCTTCCATGGTATTTGCCGCAGAAACTTCTAAACCTGCGTAAACGCCTGCCAACATTGCATCTTTTGCCATGCGTGTATGCCACAACCAAGGTGTTGCAATAATTACGGCATCAACATCATCTAGTTCTAATAAATTTCTATAATCTAAATCGTTTTTTCCAAAAATTTTAGGTTTCTTTTCTCCTGCTTTTTCTATAGTGTCTAAAGCAATTTTAATTCTTCTAGAATCGATATCGCAGATTGCAGTTACCAAAACATCGTCTCTTAACAACACATTATTTAAATGATTAGTGCCTCGCAAACCAACACCAATTAAACCTACTTTTAGTGTTTTGTCTTTATACGAATCGTTTGATGCAAATGATAAACTTGGCGACATTGCTATTCCTGTACCAATTATGGCTGACTTTTTTATAAAATCTCTTCTAGAACTCATATTGTTTTGATTGGTTAATAGTTATGTAATATATTTCAAACTCTTTCAAATTTATAAATATTATTTTAGGATTAAGAATCCTTAGCATAACTTTTTTATATCTTTGATTTTCTAAAAACTTTTTCAATGGATAATTTTCTTTTATATGTAAAAATGGGACTCTATCATGTGTTAGATTTTGCTGCCTATGATCACATCCTTTTTTTAATTGCGTTGGCTGTTGTTTTTGAATTTTATCAACTAAAAAAAGTTTTGTGGTTAATCACGTTATTTACAATTGGCCATAGTTTAACTTTAGCTTTATCGGCATACGGAGTTTTAAAAATTGACGTAAAAGTTGTAGAGTTTTTAATTCCGGTTACTATTTTTATCACCAGTATTGTAAATATTTTTAACCTAGGAAAAACATCAAAAAATAAAGATAATATCAATTTAATTTTTGCCTTAATTTTTGGCTTGATTCACGGTTTAGGATTTTCTAATTATTTTAGAATGATGATTGGACGAGAAGAAGACAAATTAATGCCACTATTAGAATTTGCGTTAGGAATCGAACTATCGCAAGTAATTATTGTTTTAAGCATCTTAATTGTTGGCGCTTTAATGCAATCCTTTTTTAAAGTTACCAAAAGGGATTGGATTTTAGTCATCTCGTCTATTGTAATTGGTTTTGTAATACCAATGATGATAGAACGCCTTTTTTGGTAAAAAATTAACGCTTCAACTTTATAAAAGAAACTACTTTTGCTACATGAATAAAAAGCAACACAAATACGATACTGCTTATCTGAAAATGGCTCAAGAATGGGCAAAATTATCGCACTGCGAACGCAAACAAGTGGGCGCTTTGATTGTAAAAGACAGAATGATTATTTCTGACGGATTTAACGGAACTCCAACTGGTTTTGAAAACTTTTGCGAAGACGAAGAAAATTACACAAAATGGTATGTGTTGCATGCAGAAGCAAATGCCATCTTAAAAGTTGCTTCTTCTACACAATCTTGTAAAGATGCAACGTTATACATCACGATGTCGCCTTGTAAAGAATGTAGTAAATTAATTCATCAAGCAGGAATAAAAAGAGTGGTATATGCAAATGCTTATAAAGATGATACTGGTTTGCAATTCTTAAAAAAAGCAGGTGTAGAACTAATGCATTTAACACATGAAGAATAAAAATTATTTACCAATCTATTTTGCTTTTGCAATTGTATTTGGCGTTTTAATAGGAAGTTTTTTTAATGGAGGAAATTCTTCTAGAAATTTATTTGCAAAAAAATCTTCGAACGAAGCAAAAATAAAACGCTTAATGGACTACATCCAAAGAGATTATGTTGATAGCGTAAATACAGAAAATTTATTGGACGGCGCAATTACACAAATCTTAGGAAAATTAGATCCGCATTCTGTGTACATTCCAAAAGAAAACTTGCAAGCAATTACCGAAAACATGCAAGGTAATTTTGTGGGAATTGGCGTTCAGTTTAGAATGATAAAAGATTCTATTACGGTAATTCAACCTATAAAAGGCGGGCCAAGTATTAAAGCGGGAATTAAAGCTGGAGACCGAATTTTAATGGCAGATAAAGACACGTTATTTGGTAAAAATTATTCTAGCAATGCAATTCCAAAATTTTTAAAAGGCAAATCAAACACAACTATTAATTTACAAGTCTATAGAAAATCTACCGACTCTTTGTTTACCATTTCTCTAAAAAGAGGAAAAGTTGCCATAAAAAGTGTCGATGTTTCGTATATGATAAACGATTCTATCGGTTACATCAAATTAGAACGTTTTGCCAGAACATCTTACAGCGAATTTAAAACTGCCTTAACAAAACTCCAAGAAAAAGGAATGACCGATTTGGTCTTAGATCTTAGAGGAAATGGCGGCGGATATGTAGATATTGCAACCAAAATTGTGGATGAATTTTTAGAAGACGGAAAACTCATTGTTTTTACCAAAGACAATAAAGGAACTGTTGACGAATCGTATGCTACAAATCGTGGTGCTTTTGAAAATGGCGGATTGTATATTTTAATCGATCAAAATTCTGCTTCAGCTTCAGAGATTGTTGCTGGTGCTTTGCAAGATAACGATCGCGGAACAACTATTGGAAGACGTTCTTTCGGAAAAGGTTTGGTGCAAGAAGAATTAGATTTAGGCGATGGTTCTGCTGTTCGTTTAACTATTGCGCGTTATTATACGCCAACTGGGAGATCCATTCAAAAACCATATGAAAAAGGAAAAGGAGCAAAATATTCTCGAGATATTAATAACAGAATTAAAAGCGGAGAATTATTAAATAGAGACAGCATTAAAGTAGTTGATTCTTTACAATTTACAACGCCAAAAGGGAAAGTTGTTTATGGCGGCGGCGGAATTATTCCCGACGTTTTTGTTGCTGTTGATACAACATCCTATTTAAATAATTTCTATTTTAATACCATTCAGAATTTTGCTTTTGATTTGGTGGATGCCAACAGAAAAGAATTATCAAAAAATAGTTTAGATAGTTTTCTCAAAAATTATGACATCAACAAATCGTATAAGGAATATTTGAAAAGCATCAACACCACTTTAAAAGATTCTAAAAGACGTTATGCAAAGCGATTTAAGCCATCAAAAAAGGTGGAAAAAACTTTAAAAGAATATTTAAAAGCTACTATTGCAAGTCAAATTTATGGCGATGATGGTTTTTACAGAGTCATACAAGCTGACGATAAAATGCTGCAAAAAGTTTTAGAGTTGGAAAGTAATAATTAATGCCGTTACTTTGTGACAATGAATATCAAGATTCCAAACAATAAAAAAATTTACTTCGCTTCCGATCAGCATTTAGGAGCTCCAACTGCAGAAGCTAGCTTCCCTAGAGAACAAAAATTTGTTGCGTGGTTAAACGAAGTAAAAGAAGATGCCGCAGCTATTTTTTTACTGGGTGATTTATTTGATTTTTGGTTCGAATATAAAACGGTTGTTCCAAAAGGATTTGTAAGAGTTTTAGGAAAATTAGCAGAAATAAAAGACAGCGGAATTCCGATTTACTTTTTTGTAGGAAACCACGATTTATGGATGAAAGATTACTTTGAAAAAGAATTGAACATTCCTGTGTATCACAAACCACAAGAATTCACTTTTAACAACACTTCTTTATTTATTGGTCATGGCGATGGATTAGGTCCTGGAGACAAAGGCTATAAACGCATGAAAAAAGTATTTACTTTTCCGTTGTTTCAATGGATTTTTAAATGGTTACATCCAGATGTAGGAATGAAATTAGGACAATACATGTCTGTTAAAAACAAACTAATTTCTGGCGAAGAAGATGCCGTTTTTTTAGGCGAAGAAAACGAATGGCTGGCACAATATTGCAACCGCAAATTAGAAACCAAACATTACGATTATTTTGTATTTGGACACAGACATTTGCCTTTAGATATTCAGTTAACAGAAAACAGCAAATACATAAATTTAGGCGATTGGATTGGTCATTTTACCTATGGTGTTTTTGAAGAGGAAGAATTATCCTTAAAAAAGTATTAAAAGTTCCATTTCACAATACTTTAACCAAACCTTTAGCATTCTTTTAACAAGAAAAAAATCGCTATTATTGTAGCTTTGTTTTCAACAAATTTTTATCACACCAAAAATCCTAAAATGATAGAACAACAAATGAATGTAGATGTAAGAGCAATCAATGAAAAGATTGAAAGAGAAAGTGCCTTTATAGACATTTTAACCTTAGAAATGAACAAAGTTATTGTCGGGCAAAAAGACATGATTGAACGATTGTTAATTGGTTTGTTAGGAAACGGGCATATTCTTCTTGAAGGAGTTCCTGGTTTGGCAAAAACATTAGCAATTAACACATTATCTAAAGCGATTCAAGCTTCTTTTAGTAGAGTTCAGTTTACTCCAGATTTATTGCCTGCGGATGTTGTTGGAACCATGATTTACAACATGAAAGAAAATGATTTCATGATTAAAAAAGGTCCAATTTTTGCAAATTTTGTGTTGGCGGATGAGATTAACAGAGCGCCAGCAAAAGTGCAATCTGCTTTGTTAGAAGCCATGCAAGAACGCCAAATTACAATTGGCGATACTACGTTTAAATTAGACGAACCTTTTTTAGTAATGGCAACGCAAAATCCGGTAGAACAAGAAGGAACCTATCCTTTACCAGAAGCACAAGTTGACCGTTTTATGTTAAAAGTAGTGATTGATTATCCAAAAATTTCGGATGAGCAAACCATTATGCGTCAGAATTTAAACAACGATTATATCACTGTGAATCCTGTAGTTTCTGTAGCGCAAATCTTAAAAGCTCGTGAAGTTGTAAATGAAGTGTATATGGATGAAAAAATTGAAAAATACATTCTAGATATCATTTTTGCAACGCGTTATCCAGATAAATATAACTTACCTAATTTAAACTCATTAATTAGTTTTGGAGCTTCACCTCGTGGAAGTATCAACTTGGCAAAAGCTGCAAAATGTTATGCTTTTATAAAACGAAGAGGCTATGTCATTCCTGAAGATGTTAGAGCTGTTGTACACGATGTGCTGCGTCATAGAATCGGAATTACTTACGAAGCTGAAGCTGAAAACATCACTTCAGAAGACATTATAAACAGCATTATTAACGAAGTTGAAGTACCATAGACAATTATCATTGTTCAATTAACAATTATCAAAAGTTTGAATTGATGATTGTTAACTGGTTATTGTTGACTGATTATTGATAATTGTTCCCTGAGAATTGAAAAATGGATACAAAAGAAATACTTAAAAAAGTACGAAAAATAGAAATCAAGACACGTCGTTTGTCTGATGATATTTTTGGTGGCGAATATCATTCTACTTTCAAAGGTCGTGGTATGACGTTTTCTGAAGTGCGTCAATATCAATATGGTGATGATATTAGAGCCATCGATTGGAATGTTACTGCACGCTACAACGAACCTTATGTAAAAGTTTTTGAAGAAGAACGAGAATTAACCATGCTATTAATGGTTGATGTTTCTGGCTCGGAATACTTTGGTACAAATCAGCAATTTAAAAGAGATACGGCAACAGAAATTGCCGCAACTTTGGCTTTCTCTGCTATTCAAAACAACGATAAAGTTGGATTGATGCTATTTTCTGATCAAGTAGAATTATACATTCCGCCAAAAAAAGGAAAAAGTCATGTGTTAAGAATCATCCGAGAATTGATTGAGTTTAAACCAAAAAGCAAACAAACGAACATCAACGAAGCGTTAAAATTTTTATCAAACGTGCTAAAAAAGAAAGCAATTGTTTTTTTATTATCAGATTTTATGGATGATGATTACGAACAAACATTAAAAATTGCGGGAAGAAAACACGATGTTACAGGAATCAAAATTTTTGACAAACACGATGAAGAAATTCCGAATTTAGGAATTGTACCTATGCAAGATGCAGAAACTGGCAACGTGCAATTGGTCAATACAAGTGCTAAAAGCATCAGAACAAATTACAAAGCAAATGCCTTGCGTTTACAAGATTATTACACAAAAACATTTAGCAAATCTGGAGCAGGAACAATTACAACTCGTGTAGATGGCGATTATGTAAAAAAATTATTAGGCTATTTTAAACACAAAGGATAAACAATAAAAAAATGTCTCCTCGAGCGGAGTCGAGAGGTTAATAAGGTCTCGACTCCGCTCGACCAGACAAAACGATAATGAAACAAAAATTATTTTACATATTATTATTATTTTCAATTGCAACATTTGCGCAGGTTACACCTGTTGTAAAAGCAGAAATTGACACAACCAACATTAGAATTGGTGAGCAATTTGAGTTTAAAATAACGGTTAACGATACGGCAAATGTCATCATTCCTAAACTAGAAAAGTTAACTGGTTTAGAAATTATTGAAGACAAAAAAGTTGATACGTTAAAAAATCAATTGATAAAAAAATACATTTTAACAAGTTTTGATAGCGGCGCCTATTACATTCCGCAACAACAAATATTTATCCGTCAGAAATTATTTTTAACAGATTCTTTGTTGATAAAAGTTGCTTCTGTTGTAACAGACACGGTTAAACAACCTGTATTTCCAATAAAATCAATTCAAAAAGAACCGTATCAATTTGATGATTTTAAACCCTATTTATGGTATGTTTTAATGGCATTCATTATCATCGGATTGATTTTATATTTCATCCTAAGAAAGAAAAAAGAAGTTGTTGAAGAAGAAATAATTCCTGCTTTACCACCTTTTGAAGAAGCAATTCAGAAATTACATGAATTGGATGAAAAATTATTGTGGCAAAACAACTTAGTTAAAGAATATTATAGTGAGTTAACAGAAATTGTGAGAGGCTTTATTGAGCGCGAATTAAAAGTGCCAGCGTTAGAATCTACCACAGATGAATTGATAGAAACCTTAACCGATTTTAGCGATTCAAAATCAATTTCTACAACAAAAGAAAACATTAAAAAATTAAGAGATTTATTAAGAGAAGCCGATTTGGTAAAGTTTGCAAAATCGAAACCAATGTCTGAGGAAATTGAAGCACATAGAAAAGATGCTGAAGAGGTTGTAACTGAGTTAAAACCAGAAACAATAGAAATTCCTGAAACTAAAACCGAAGAAAATGAACTGGAATAATTTTGAGTTTCATAGTCCAGAATTTTTCTGGTTGTTTGCGATAATTCCGTTTGTAATTCTTTGGCGCGTTTTAGTTCGTAAAAAAAGTGCAGCAACATTAACAATACCAAGTTTAAAAGGATTTAAAGCGGAGCAATCTATCGTTTCAAAACTAAAACCTCTTTTATTTATTTTAAGAATTAGTGCTTTGTGTCTTCTAATTTTAGCATTGGCAAGACCAAGAAACGTTGCTGTAAGTAAAAAAACAAAAAGCAATAGAGGAATTGATATTGTTATGGCAATTGATGTTTCTGCAAGTATGTTGGCCAGAGATTTAAAGCCAAACAGATTAGAAGCTCTAAAAAAAGTAGCTATAGATTTTGTAAACCAAAGACCAAATGACAGAATCGGAATTGTTTTGTATGCAGGAGAGAGTTTTACACAAACTCCAATTACAAGCGATAAAGGAATTGTAAAAAGAACCATTTCTGAAATTAAATGGGGACAATTAGAAGGCGGAACTGCAATTGGAATGGGATTAGGTTCTGCTGTAAACAGATTGAAAGAAAGTAAAGCCAAGAGCAAAGTCATTATTTTATTGACAGACGGAGTAAATAATTCTGGATTTATCGACCCAAAGACAGCAACAGAATTGGCAAAAGAACTTTCTATAAAAGTATATACCATCGGAATTGGAACAAACGGAATGGCAGATTTTCCTGCATTTAAAGATCCAAGAACAGGAAAATTAATTTTTAGAAAACAACAAGTAGAAATTGATGAAGATTTGTTAAAATATATTGCAAATCAAACAGAAGGAAAATATTTTAGAGCAACAGACAACATAGAATTAAAAGCTATTTACGACGAAATTAACAAGTTAGAAAAAACAAAAATAGAAGAATTTAAATATTATAATTATCAAGAATTGTATAGAAGTTTAGTGCTTATAGCATTAGGATTATTAGTATTAGAATATCTGTTGAAAAAAACACTGTTTAAAAGTTTTATTTAAAATAAGTTCATAAAGTATGAATGTAATAAAGTTGTAAAGTTATATGTTCAACTTTTTAACCTTTCACTTTATAACTTTATAACTAAAGAAAAGAATGTATCAAATAGAAGAACCAACATATTTTTATTATTTAGCAATTATTCCTGTAATAATTGTACTATTTCTATTGGCTTTTTGGTGGAAAAAAAGAACTCAAAAAAGATTTACTGATAGTCTTTTATTAGAAAAACTAGCCCCAAACACCTCCACTTTTAAATCCGTTTTAAAAATGATTTTTTTAATCATTGGAATTGGGTTTTTAGTGATTTCTTTGGTAAACCCTAAAATGGGAACCAAGTTAAAAACGGTAAAAAGAGAAGGTGTAGATGTTGTTTTTGCGTTGGATGTTTCTAAAAGTATGTTGACAGAAGATATTGCGCCAAACAGGCTAGAGAAAGCAAAGCAAATTATTTCTAAAATTATTGACAAATTAGGAAGCGATAGAGTTGGAATTATTATTTATGCAGGAAACTCGTATCCGCTTTTACCAATAACAACAGATCATGCAGCGGCAAAAATGTTTTTACAAAATGCAAGTCCAGATATGGTTTCGAGTCAAGGAACAGCCATCAACGAAGCATTAAATTTGGCAAAAACCTATTATAATAATGATGAACAAACCAATCGTTTTTTAATTATTCTTTCTGATGGAGAAGATCATCAAGAAGACACCAAACAAGTAGCGCAAAACATGTCTAAAGAAGGCATTAAAGTTTATACAATTGGTGTTGGAACAGAAAAAGGTGGACCAATACCGATGAAAATAAGCGGTTCTTTAATTGGGTATAAAAAATACAAAGGGGAAACGGTAATTAGCAAAAGAAAACCAGAGATGTTAGAAACAATTGCAAATGCTGCTGGCGGAAAATATATTGACGGAAATAAAACTGAAAAACCTGTGGATTTTATTGAAAAACTGATTGCTAATGCGCAAAAAAGTGAATTCGAAACCAAACAGTTTTCAGATTATAAAGATCAGTTTCAATGGTTTATTGGATTGGGAATTTTCTTTTTATTAATTGATGTTTTCTTTTTAGACAAGAAAACGAAATGGGTTAAAAAAATCGATTTATTTAATGAGCACTAAATACAAAACTATGAAAACATCTTATTCATTTTTATTGTTTCTGCTGTTTTTTACAGCATTCTTAAACGCTCAAGAAGTTAAAGATTCTATCGTTTTAAAAAGAGAAGCAAGAAGTTTATTAAGAGAAGGAAACGAATTGTATCAGCAAGAAAAATACACAGACGCTAGTGTTTTATTTAAAAAAGCATTAGAAAAAAGTGCAACCTATAAAAAAGCAAGTTACAATTTAGGAAACGCTTTGTATCAACAAAAAAACTATAAAGAAGCTGTTCCGCAATACGAGGTTTCTGCAAAAAGTGCAGAAGATAAATTTACAAAAGCAGCCTCATTTCATAATATTGGTAATGCTGCGATGAAGCAAAAGCAATACCAACAAGCTGTTGATGCGTATAAAAATGCGTTAAGAAATAACCCGAATGATGATGAAACTCGTTACAATTTAGCCGTTGCTAAAAAGCTATTAAAAAAAGAGAAGGATAAAAAAGACAAAAATAAAGATAAAAAGGACGACAAGAAAAAAGACAACAAAGACAAAAAGGAGAATAAAGATAAAAAAGGCGACAAAGAGAAAAACGACGACAAAGGAGATAAAAAGAAACAAGATAAAAAAGACGACAAACAGAACGACAAGAAAGACGGAGATAAAGACAAGGATCAAAAACAAAAGAAAAACCCGAACGATCAAAAAAAGAATCCGCAAAAACAAAAGCCACAAAAAGGGACTATGACACCTCAGCAAATTAAACAATTACTAGAAAGTTTAAACAACGAGGAAAAGAAAACCCAAAAGAAAATGAATGTTCAAAAAACCAAAGGGACGAAAGTTAAACAAGAAAAAGATTGGTAATTTTCTGTTTTAATTTTTCTAAAAAGATATTATTTTTGACAATCAAAAAATGAAAAACAAAAGCATTTACATATTTTTATTCCTGAGTTTTATTGCTCAATCTATTTTTGCTCAAACAGATTTTAAAACCACTGTAAGCAAAAGTAAATTAGGGGTAAATGAGCGCTTTAGAATTGAATTCTCTATCAACAAACAAGGCGGAGATAATTTTACACCTCCAAGTTTTAAAAATTTTAAAGTTGTTGCTGGCCCAAGTCAATCTGTAAATCAATCTTGGATAAACGGCAGCGTAAGTTTTTCGCAATCGTACACCTATGTTCTTGAACCAAAAGCAATTGGTACATTTTCAATTTCTGGAGCAACAATTCAGTTAAACGGAAAAACACTGACGTCGAATTCGGTAAAAATCAATATTCTAAAAGCAGTAGATATTCCTCCAAATCCGAATGATCCAAATTATATTGCGCAACAAAATGTGCATTTGGTTGCCGAAGTTTCTAAAACGAAACCTTATGTTGGAGAAGGGATTTATGTAGAATACAAATTGTATGTAAGCGAAAATATTAGTGTTAAAGATTTTTCTGTTACCGACACACCACAATACAATGGTTTTTGGAATCAAGATATAAAGATTAATAATTTACAGATTAAAAACGGCATCTATAACGGAGAAAATTATCGTTATGTAGTCTTAAAAAAAGCCTTGTTGATTCCGACTAAATCTGGAAAATTAGTGATTGAACCCATGAAAATGGATATTTTAATTGGTGTGCCAACCGGAAGAGGAGATTTCTTTGGAAATGCAATTACAAGAAATATTACCAAAGTATTTTCATCACCAAAAAGAGATATTAGCGTAAAACAATTGCCGCTAAAAAATAAACCTGGAAACTTTAATGGCGCTGTTGGAGATTTTGATTTTAGCATTACTTCTAGTAAAAATGATTTAAAAGCAAACGAATCTTCGCAAATAAAAGTTGCTGTTAGCGGAAAAGGAAATTTAAAATTATTTGAACTTCCACAAATTGAAACGCCAAAAGAGTTAGAGATTTACACTCCAGAACACAAGGAAGCAATTAGAACAACGTTGAACGGAATTCAAGGTTCTGTCTATGATTTATACACCGTTGTTCCGCAATTTAAAGGAAAATACAAAATTCCGAAAGTATCGTTTTCTTATTTTAATCCATCAGAAAAAAAATACAAAACCATTACAACTGAAGACTTGTTTGTACATGTTTTAGAAGGAAAAAAGGTAGTTAGTACAACAAACAATGTTATTAAAAAAGATGTTGCAATCACTGGAGCTAATTTTAGATACATTCAAACAAAAAGTGTTTTTTCTCCATCAAAAAAAGAAGATTTCTTTACCTCCAATCTTTTTTACATATTGCTTTTGTTACCGTTAATTGCAATTCCGATTGGAATTGTTATTTACAATATTTCATCAAAAAGAAATAGTGATCTTGTTGGTGTAAAACAGCGAAAAGCAGATCGATTGGCTAGAAAATATTTATCAGAAGCAAAAAAACAATTAGGCAATAAAGATAAATTTTATATCGCTTTAGAAAAAGCGTTGCACAATTATTTAAAAGCAAAATTACAAATAGAAACGGCTGATATCAGCAGAGACAATATCATCGAAATTTTAAATTCTAAACAGATTGATGATGCTACAATTAACAATTTTATAGAAGTATTGAATAATTGTGATATTGCTCGTTACACACCAATAACTGTTGTAATGATGAATGATGATTTTGAAAAATCGATAAAAGTAATAACCGCATTAGACAAACAATTATAAACAGATGAAAAAACTATTTTTCTTTTTATGTATGCTGTCTTCAACAATTTTTGTTGCACAAACAAGTACAAAAATGTTGTTTGATAATGCAAACCTTTTGTATAAAGATGGCAAGTTTGAAGAAGCTATTAAAATCTATCAAGAAATAGAAGCAAAAGATTCCGTTTCTTCAACGTTGTATTACAATTTAGGGAATTCTTATTATAAATTAAATAAGGTCGCACACGCTATTTATAATTACGAAAAAGCATTAATGTTAAATCCATTAAACAAAGATGCGGCAACTAATTTAGGATTTGCAAGAAGAATGACAATTGATAATATTGAAGAACTTCCTAAAACCTTTTTACAACGATTAGAAATCAATTATTTGCAAAAATTTACTTACAACCAGTGGGCAATGTTCACAATT
Organism: Polaribacter huanghezhanensis; assembly: GCF_030444335.1. Classification (NCBI taxonomy): domain Bacteria; kingdom Pseudomonadati; phylum Bacteroidota; class Flavobacteriia; order Flavobacteriales; family Flavobacteriaceae; genus Polaribacter; species Polaribacter huanghezhanensis. The sequence goes on from NZ_CP128595.1 coordinate 628,863, forward strand.
GTGTTTTCGTTTTTAGCCGCAATATTATTTTTGCTTTTTTACTTTTCAACGATTTCTAATAAAAAAAGAATTTATTTCTTAACCAGCATGTTGTCTTTTTTCTTGCTGATAATTTCTGTGTTTATTACGTATCATCAATATCAAAAAGCATTGAATACGAAATATGCCATTATTTTTTCTCCAAAAACAACTGTAAACAATGCACCAATACTAAATTCTGATGAAATTTTTGAGTTGCATGAAGGTACAAAGGTTCGTGTTTTAGATGCGGTAGATAATTGGAAAAAAATAAAATTGTCTGACGGTAAAATAGGTTGGATTTCTGCAGATAATCTTAAAATGTTAACCGATAAATAGCTGCTTTTTTTGTTGAAAAACTTATATTTGCAATAATTAAGAATAAAAATGTACAAAAACAGAATAGCCGTTTTTTTTTCAATCCTATTTCTAACATTTATTATAGCTCCAACTGTAATATCGTTAGTAGATAATTCTGTTGATATTTCATTTATTTATTCAAGTTCTGAAGAAGAATCTAACAACAAACAACTAGAAAAAGTAAAAATTATATTACCTCCTTTTAACATTAGTGATCTTGTTTTTTCTTCTACAAAAAAAGTGAGTGCATTAACACACACCAATAAAAATTATACAAAACCATATTTAAACTTGGTTTTTCCACCTCCAGAGCACTTTTAATTTCAACTTAAAATAACGCTCTATCTTTATCAAGAGTGTAAGAAATTAATTTACAAAATTTATCATTAAATAACCTCAAAATTTTATCTTAGAGGTTAAAATATACATACATTATGTTCAAAAATATTAAAGGCGATCTTTTTGGCGGTATCACAGCCGGAATTGTTGCTTTACCATTAGCATTAGCATTCGGAGTTAGTTCTGGTCTTGGACCAAGTGCTGGATTATACGGAGCTATCTTTTTATCTTTTTTCGCTGCCCTTTTTGGCGGAACAAATACACAAATTTCTGGTCCAACAGCTCCAATGACAGCTGTAAGTATGGTGGTTATTGCTGGAATTATTGCCACAAATGATGGCGATATCTCTAAAGCTTTACCAGCAATTTTAACCGTTTTTTTATTAGCTGGTTTAATGCAAATTGGCTTAGGAGCCTTAGGTATCGGAAAATACATTCGATATATTCCGTACCCTGTAGTTTCTGGTTTTATGACTGCAATTGGAGTGATTATTTTGATTACTCAAATTTTACCTTCTTTAGGGTATTACCCAAAGGAAGATGTAAATTTTGTGAATCAATTTAAGCCTCATGCACAAGAAGTAATTTTAGAAAACATCTTAAAGAAAGAAGCAGGAGAAGGAATTTTAGTCTTAGAAGATTTTAAAGAAACAATTATCCGAGCAGAAAAAATTACTCAAAGTGATATCTTAAAAGAATCTGAAACGTTGGCATCTAAAGAAGCGTCTGGTGTATTGGGAGCAATTAAAGTATTACCAAATGCTTTAAGAAACATTAATATTTTAGAGTTATTATTAGCTTTAGGTACCATCATTATTATATATGGTTTTAAACGAATAACAACAAAAGTTCCAAGTACTTTAGTGGCATTGCTTGTAATGTCTGGAGTTGCAGTTGGTTTTGGTTTAGATTACAGAGCAATAGAAACAATTCCTGGCGGATTTCCAATTCCAAATTTATCCTTATTTACAGAATTTAGTCTTGGTAGTTTAACGCCATATTTCTTTACCGCACTAACGTTAGCGTTATTAGGCGCAATTGATTCTCTTTTAACAAGTGTTGTAGCAGACAATATGACCAAAACCAAACACAAACCAAATAAAGAATTAATTGGACAAGGAATTGGAAATAGTATTGCAGCTGTCTTTGGAGGGATTCCTGGTGCTGGAGCAACGATTAGAACCGTTGTAAACATTAATTCTGGAGGAAAAACAAAACTATCTGGAATGGTAGCCGGAATTATGTTATTAATCATTTTGTTAGGCCTGGGGCCAATTGCATCTAAAATTCCGGCGGCAGTTTTAGCAGGAATCTTAATTACCGTTGGTATTGGCGTGATGGATTACAAAGGGTTAAAAGCAATTCCTAGTTTACCTAGAGATATAAAAGTTGGCCCATTTAAATTAAGTTCGGAAGTGTTAATAATGTTAGTAGTATTATTATTATCTACATTTTGGAACTTAGTATATGCGGTAGGAATCGGGCTGATAATTGCTTCGTTAATGTTTATGAAGAAAATTGGTGACTTAGCAGCAGAACGCTCTGATGTGAAATCGTTAAAAAAAGAAAAAAACTGGGAAGATGAAACTGGTTTTCCTGAAGAATTAAAACAATCTGTTTTTATCAAACACATAAAGGGACCGTTATTTTTTGGAACAACAAGCGATTTTCATAGCTTAGCACAGCAAATTCCAGAAAATGCCTCTTCTGTTATCATTAGACTTGGTAGAATGCAATATATGGATCAATCTGGTTTATATGCGATGGAAGATGTGCTTCAAGAGTTAAGAAATAAAAACATTCAAGTTTTATTTGTAAACTTACTACAGCAACCAAAATACATGATGGAAAGAATTGGGATAATTCCTGAGCTGATAACAAAAGAACACATTTTTAAGTCTTTCTCAGACTGTACAAATTGGATTAAAGAACAACAACAATCAAAAAAATAAATAATATGAATTTACAAAACGTATTTAAAAATAATAAAGAATGGATCAAAAATAAAATAACAACCAACCCAAACTACTTTGATGAGTTAGGAAAAGGTCAAGATCCAGAATTTCTATACATCGGCTGTTCAGACAGTAGAGTTACCGCAGAAGATTTAATGGGCTTAGGCCCTGGAGAAGTTTTTGTGCACAGAAACATTGCAAATATGGTTACCGGAACAGACTTAAATGCAATGTCTGTGGTAGAATATGCAGTTGTACATTTAAAGGTAAAACACATTGTAGTTTGTGGTCATTATGCTTGTGGTGGTGTTAAAGCCGCTATGCAATCTCAAGATTTAGGAATTCTAAATCCGTGGTTGCGTAATATTAGAGATGTATATAGAATTCATAGAGAAGAACTTAACGCAATTACAAGTGAAGATAAAAAATACGATAAACTTGTAGAGTTAAATGTACAAGAACAATGTATTAATTTAATTAAAACAGCCGCGGTTCAAAAAGCTATTAGAGAAAGAGATTTAAAAGTTCATGGATGGGTTTTTGATATTCATTCTGGAAAGTTAATCGATTTAAAAATTGATTTTAATAACATTCTAGAATCTATCAGAGAAATATATCATTTAGATTAAACAGATTTATATTTTCAATAAAAAAGGCTTGCAATTGCAAGCCTTTTTTTATACTACTTTTTTTATAATATCATCAATTACATCTTCGTCAACTCCATTTTCTCTTACAATTGATGGAAAAATTGTTGGTGCAATCCTTTTTACGGGTTTGTATAAAATCGATTCTTCTAAAGTTTCTTTATCAACAAGTGTGATTGAAGAGTTCATTCTATCAAAAAAGATAAAAACAACACTCAATAACAAGCCCATTTTTACCAAACCAAAAACACCACCAAAAATTTTATTTACGATTCCTAAAGCTGCTAAATCTGCTAGTTTTGTTAAAAATTTCCCTATCAAACTCACAACAACAAGTATCAAAATAAAAGTAATTGCAAATGCTGCTAAAGAAATTTGTTTTTCTGACCAAGAAACACTTTCCTTTAAAAAATCTCCAACGAAATACGAAAAATGAATGGATCCCCAAATACCACCAATTAAGCCAACCAAAGAAGCAACTTCTATAAAAAACCCTTTCATTAAACCTCTTGCAAATCCAAATACTAGGAATACGGCAATTACAATATCAAAAACATTCATGCTACTCTATTTTGGTTATCTGCGCTAACTTACTAAAAAAGAACCAAAAATATTATAGATAGTATGTATCTTTGTTGCTTAGCTAAAATTTTATGACAGAAATTACTACTTTAAAAGAAAAATGGAATTTGTTAGTTGAGAATTTATCAACGCAATTTGCTGATGGAGACCCCTTAGATATCGATGCAATTATTTATTTAATTGGCATTCAAGAATTAGGACAAGGACACCGAAAATTTAAGAAAGACGAAAAAATAAACTTAATGCATATTGCCATTTGCAAATTGTTAGAACCTTATGGTTATTACGAATTTGAGTTTTTTGATAATGATGGCTGGCCACATTACAAAACCACAAATCAATTGCCAAATTTAAAACCTGGCGAACAATCAGTATTGATGAAAGAAGCCATTGTTTCGTATTTTGAGGGATTAGATTTTTTTAAGTAACAGATAGTTTTCGAATCATAACCGATAACAATTTTGGAATAAAGCGTTTTGCATAAACGCCTAATTTTTCTTTAAATCCCGCAATATAAACTTCTTCTTTTTTTGCATCAATTGCTTTTGCCATCAATTTTGCAAATCGATTTGGATCAATTCCGTTTTGCGTAGCAACATCCATTTTATTTTGCGCAGTGCCATCGCCAGTTAAAGCATTTATAGAAACATTGGTATTTACAAAACCAGGACAAACCAATGTAACTGAAATATTATTTTTGTGATTTTCTGCTCGTAAACTATCAAAAAAACCATGTAGTGCATGTTTAGAAGCTGCGTAACTTGAACGCAAAGGGGTTCCTATTTTACCAACAATACTTGTCGTTACAACAAATTGTCCGTTTTTATTTTCTATAAAATGCGGCAATACTGCTTTTGTTAACGCAACAGTTCCTAAATAATTGATGTCCATAATTCGTTTATCAACTTCAATTGCCGTTTCGATTGCTAAAGAACGCTGACTAATTCCGCCATTATTTACCAAAACATCAACTCTTCCAAACCAATTTATAGCTTCAGTTACTTTATCATTAAAATTAGAATAATCTTCTAAATCTAACGGTAAAATTTTAATCATTTCTGAGTTATCACACTCTTGTTTTACGTCCAATAATTTCTCTTCGTTCCTTGCTGATAAAATGAGTTTTGTCTCTAATTTAGAGAGCTGTATTGCCAATGCCTTTCCGATTCCGGATGATGCTCCGGTGATCCAAACAACTTTATTTGTGAAATTCATGTTAATAATTTTAAAGCAATGTAATTATTTTAAGTTATAAATAGTAATTTTGGAACGCTTCTTGAAATTTCTCAAGAAATTAAATCACATTTAATGAAAAAATTATTTTTACTACTCGCACTCGTTTCATTTAGTTTACAAGCACAATATAAAATTAGCGGAGAAATGAATCCGGCCGGAAAATATACTTGGGCTATTTTATATAAAATTGAAGGAGCAAGACAAGTATTTGTAAAAAGCGGAAAAATTGCAGACGGAAAATTTTCTCTTGAATTGCCAATAAATGCAAAGCCTGGAGCATATAGAGTAAATTACAAAACAGAAGGTAATGGGTTTGTAGATTTTTTATTTAACAAAGAAGATGTTGCTTTTACATTTGATCCTGAAAAAGCTGAAAAAACCATTCGTTTTTCTAAATCTACCGAAAATAAATTATACCAAGAATACATTCATACTGTTTCTACTCAACAATTTAAAACCGATTCGCTACAAATTGCTTATTTAAAAAATCCATTAGCAAAAACGGCTAGTTTATACGAAACTCAATTGGCAAAAATTACTGCTTTACAAAAGCAATACTTGGCAAAATCTGAAGGTAAAATGGTCTATGATTTTATAAAAGCAACCAACAGGTATAATAATCCAGTGATTGCAAAAGACCCGCAAGAATATTTAAAATCTATCAACAACCACTTTTTTGATACGATAGACTTTAACAATCAAACATTATATAATTCTGCTTTTTTGGTTGATAGAATTATAGATTATGTCTTTTACATGAACTATTCCGACGATCCAACCAAGCAAAGAGAATTGTATGATACTGCAGTAAAGAGGGTCTTAGAAAAAGCAAAAACTCAAACGTTTAAGAAAGATATTATTGAGTATTTAATTACGCAGTTTGTAAATGCTAGCAATATTGATTTTGCAGATTATGTATTAAATTCTTATTATAAAAAACTGCCAGCAAACATTCAAAGTACTGAATTTACTGTTAATTATTTAGAGAAAACAGTAGTAGCAGTTGGTAGAATTGCACCAGAAATTAGTTGGAGCGAAAACGGAAAAAACTACAAACTTTCTACTATTAACGATGCATCTAATTATGTGTTGGTTTTTTGGAGTACAGGTTGCGGGCATTGTTTAAGAGAAATTCCGCAATTGTATGCGTTTACCAAAGACATTAAAAAATCAAAAGTAATTGCTTTTGCTATGGAAAACAACGATAAAGAATGGAAAAAAATGAAACAAACCTTTGTTGGCTGGCATCATGTTTTAGGCTTAAAAAAATGGGAGAACCCAATTGCAAGAACCTATCAAATTTATGCAACACCAACTTATATTGTGTTAGATAAAAACAAAAAAATTATAGCAAAACCAAATACGTTAGAAGAGCTTAAAAAAGTTATCACATATTTAGAGTAAGATGTTAAAAATGCAAAAAAGCATCTTTTAAATGTTCTATTTCAAAGGCGTTCTTTTGTTTTACAATTGCAATAATATCAAACCGAACCTCTACATCTAAATCGTTTTCTACAACAAAATTATCCATCGCAGAAACTAGTAATTTTATTTTTTTAGGATTGATAAAATCCTGCGGATTTCCAAAATCTATAGAAGAACGCGTCTTTACTTCAACTGCTGCTAGAATGTTTTCTTTTTGTGTAATAATGTCAACTTCAGCTTTTAAAAATCGATAATTACGAGCAATGATTTTGTAGTTATTTTGCAATAAATAATCTACTGCTAATTGCTCTCCTTTTATGCCAAGTTCGTTATGCTCTGCCATTCTTTACTCATTAAAAACTACAGTAGAGATTCCGTCTCTGGTTACATTTAGCTCTATCGTTCTTCCCAAAATTAACGCTCTATTATCTGGCTCATGTCCTGCAGGAAAATGAAACAATACTGGGAAATCGTATTCGGAAACCACATCTAAAATTAATTGTTCAATAGAACTTCCCCATACTGTAGTATTGGTTTTTATTTTAGAAATATCTCCAACAATAATTCCTTTACAATGTTTAAAAAAACCAGCTCGTTTTAAACTTTGTAACATTCTATCCATGCTATATTTATATTCGCCCACTTCTTCAATAAATAAAATCTTACCCTCCGCATTCATCTGACTTTTAGAACCCAACATCGAGGCTAACAATGAAAGATTTCCGCCAATCAATTCTCCTTTTGCAGTTCCTTCTCTATTCTCTTTTACCGAAACCAAACTGTAACTTAATTTTTCTCCAAAAATTACTTTTTTAAATGTTTTTATTGTTTCTACAATTTCTTCAGGATCATCACCTAAACTTGTACCCATCATCGCATGAATTGTTTCATAACCCAAAGTATTTAAATGAGAATGCAAAGCGGTAATATCAGAATATCCTATTATCCATTTAGGACTTTCTTTAAACTTTGTAAAATCCAATTTGTCTAAAATTCGAACCGTTCCGTAACCGCCACGACCTGCCCAAATGGCTTTTATATTTGGGTTGTCCATTGCTTTTTGAAAGTCTTCTGTTCTTTCATCATCCGTTGCAGAAAAATGACCAGCAGTATCAAACAAATGTTTTCCATAAACAACATGTAAACCCCAACTTTCTGCCAATTCTTTAGCTTTATCAATTACATCTTTTCGGTCAGTTAAAATTCCTGCTGGAGCAACAATAGCAATGGTATCTCCTTGTTGTAAATAGGGTGGAGATATTAAATTAGAACTTGTGATTTCTTGTGCTTGAACTTGATTGTGAGAGATAAATAATGATATAAATACAATCAATAAGAATTTCGTTGTCTTCATAAAAATGGTTTTTGTAAATGTATCTATTTTTGCTGGCTTAAAAAAATGAGTTTTCGTTGCTTTTCCGTACTTTTGCATTTCAAAAACTTGTCTAAAACGGGTTTTTAAACAAAATCAATAAAATAGAAATGAATACTCCAAAAAGATATACAATTACTGCTGCATTGCCTTACACAAACGGACCTGTACATATTGGTCATTTGGCTGGTGTTTATGTTCCTGCAGATATTTATGCGCGTTATTTACGTTTAAGAGGTGAAGATGTTGTTTTTGTTTGTGGTTCAGATGAACACGGAGTACCCATTACCATCAAAGCAAAAAAAGAAGGAATTACACCACAACAAGTAGTTGATAAATACCACGAAATTATTAAAGCTTCGTTTGCTGATTTCGGAATTTCTTTTGATAATTACTCAAGAACTTCAGCTGAAATTCATCATAAAACAGCTTCTGATTTTTTTACAAAATTGTATAATGATGGTGAATTTATTGAAGAAGTTACAGAACAATTATACGATGCAGAAGCAAATCAATATTTAGCAGACAGATTTGTAGTTGGAACCTGCCCAAAATGTGGCAATGAAGAAAGTTATGGCGATCAATGTGAAAGTTGTGGAACAAGTCATAACGCAACAGACTTAATCAATCCAAAATCTGCAATTACAGGAAATGTTCCTACTTTAAAAGAAACCAAACACTGGTTTTTACCTTTAGATAAACACGAAGCTTTTTTAAAGGAATGGATTTTAGAAGGACATAAAAATGATTGGAAACCCAATGTTTTAGGACAAGTAAAATCTTGGATTGACGACGGTTTGCGACCAAGAGCGGTAACTCGTGATTTAGATTGGGGAATTCCTGTTCCGATTGAAGGAGCAGAAGGAAAAGTATTATACGTTTGGTTTGATGCACCGATTGGATACATTTCTGCAACCAAAGAATGGGCAAAAGAAAACAATAAAAATTGGGAAGATTATTGGAAAAAAGACGACACCAAATTGGTGCATTTTATAGGAAAAGATAACATTGTTTTTCACTGTATTATTTTTCCTGCAATGTTAAAAGCACATGGAAATTATGTGATGCCAGAAAACGTTCCTGCCAACGAGTTTTTAAACTTAGAAGGAAATAAGTTGTCAACTTCTAAAAACTGGGCGGTTTGGTTGCACGAATATTTACAAGATTTTCCAGAAAAACAAGATGTGTTGCGTTATGCATTAACAGCAACTGCACCAGAAACAAAAGACACCGATTTTACTTGGAAAGATTTTCAGGCAAGAAACAACAACGAATTAGTTGCCATTTTTGGTAATTTCATTAATCGAGTGGTTGTTTTAACAAATAAATATTATAGTGGAATTGTTCCTCAAGCAGGAGAATTTTCTGACGTTGACGAAGAAACTTTAGCCACTTTAAAAGAGTTTCCCAATGTGATTTCAAGATCTATTGAACGTTATCGTTTTAGAGAAGCGTCTCAAGAATTGATGAATTTAGCGCGTTTAGGAAATAAATATTTGGCTGATGAAGAGCCTTGGAAAGTAATCAAAGTTGATGAAGAACGCGTAAAAACCATTATGAATGTTGCCTTACAAATTGCTGCTGCTTTAGCCGTTTTATCAGAACCTTTTTTACCATTTACTTCTAATAAATTGAAAAATATGTTGAATGTCAGTTCGAGCGCAGTCGAGAACTCTTTGAGTTGGGACGATATTTCATCCAAAGAAATATTATTGCCAGCAAATCATCAAATTAATAAAGCAGCATTGTTATTTGCTAAAATTGAAGACGAAGAAATTACAGCGCAATTAGAAAAATTACAAGCCACAAAAACGGCGAACGAAAATGCTAACAAAACGGTAGAACCTCAAAAAGAAACCATAGAATTTGACGATTTCACCAAGTTAGATATTCGTGTTGGAACTATTTTAGAAGCAACAAAGGTTCCAAAAACTAAAAAACTACTACAACTAAAAGTAGATGTTGGTATTGATGTTAGAACCATCGTTTCTGGAATTGCAGAAAGTTTTAATCCTGAAGATATTATTGGGCAACAAGTAACTGTTTTATGTAATTTAGCACCAAGAACTTTACGCGGAGTTGAAAGTCAAGGAATGATTTTAATGACGGATACACCAAACGGAAAACTAGCTTTTGTAGAACCTGCTGAAGAAATTAAAAATGGTGGACAAGTAAGTTAATGACTTAAAGTTGTTGCTTTTTTTCGTATAATTTCTCCGATTGTTTTGTTTTTAATTTAGCCTTTCGCTATTTAGGAAACTTCTCTTTTATTTTATCCAAACATAAATAATGAATACTTCCAATATGTGTATGCTTTTTTGATGTATCTGGCACGTAAGTTCCGTTTTCAACTTTTGCCCCAATTTCTCTATAGGAATCTCTATAGGTCATTCCGTTTTCTACTAAGGTATTCATATTATCAACTGTAAATAAGAATTGATACTTCTCGTCATTCGGATTCACTTCTTTGACAATAATTTGTTTGATCGCGAAATCGAAAATCTCTAAAATACTTTTTACTTCTTCAAAAGCAGCAATCATATTTTCTTTTAACAACTGAAAATCTCTGTGATAACCACTCGGTAAATTATTGGTAATTAAAATCATTTCTGATTGTAAAGCTTGTATTTTATTACATTTCCCTCTGATCAATTCAAACACATCTGGATTTTTCTTGTGAGGCATAATACTACTTCCAGTCGTTAACTCATCAGGAAAAGAAATAAAACCAAAATTCTGACTCATATACAAACAAATATCCATTGAAAAACGCGCCAACGTATTGCACAATCCACCCAAAGCAGCGGCAATAGTTCGTTCGCTTTTTCCTCTGCTCATTTGAGCTGCAACCACATTGTATTTTAGTGTTGAAAAATTCAATTCTTGTGTTGTAAATGCCCTATCTATTGGAAACGAACTTCCGTATCCAGCAGCAGATCCTAAAGGATTTTGATCAACAACTTTGTAAGCTGCCTCTAATAAATACACATCATCTATCAATACTTCTGCATAGGCAGAAAACCACAACCCGAAAGAAGACGGCATGGCAACTTGCAAATGTGTATATCCTGGCAATAAATCTTTTTTATACATTTCTGACAAGTTTAATAAGGTATCAAATAAGGTGTTTATCTGCTGAATTACATCAGAAATATTTTGCTTGTAATATAAATGCAATGCTACCAAAACCTGATCATTTCTAGAACGTGCAGTATGAATTTTCTTTCCAACATCTCCATATTTTTTCGTCAATTCAAATTCGATTTTAGAATGTACATCTTCAAAATCCTCTTCAATTACAAATGTGTTGTTTTTAATTTGTTGTTGCAATTCTTCCAATCCTTCTACCAATTGTTGTAATTCTTCTAAGTTGATAATCTCAATTTTATGCAACATTTTAGCATGTGCTAAAGAAGCTTGCACATCATATTTTGCAATATGTAAATCAATTTCTCTATCGTTTCCAACAGTAAATTGTTCTATTTTTTTGTCAATTGTAATTCCTTTGTCCCAAAGTTTCATGTGATACTATTTTTTCTAAAAGTTGAATATAAATTTTAATGCCTTCTTCAATTTCTTTGATGTAAATAAATTCATCTGCAGAATGAGATCGCGTACTATCTCCAGGCCCTAATTTTAAAGACGGACAGCTTAAGACTGATTGATCTGATAAAGTTGGAGAGCCGTAAGTTTCTCTTCCTAAAGAAATTCCTGCTTGTACCAATTCGTGTTCTAGAGGAATTGATGATGAATTTAGCTTAATCCCTCTTGGAGTAATGCTATCACACGGCGATTCTTCTTGTAAAATAGCTACAATTTCTTGATTAGAATACTTATCATTTACACGAACATCAACCACTAATTTTACTTCAGAAGGAACGGCATTGTGCTGTTTTCCAGCATTGATTTGTGTTACCGTCATCTTTACATCTCCTAAAGTTTTCGAAGTTTTTTTAAACTGATATTCTTGAAACCATTGCAACACTTCAATACAGTTATAAATCGCATTGTTTGCATTTGGATGTGCTGCATGACTAGGAGTTCCTTTTACCATAGCATCAAAAACAACCAATCCTTTTTCTGCAATTGCTAAATTCATTAATGTGGGTTCGCCAACAATTGCTACATCAATTTTAGGAATGACCGACAACATGCTGTGTAAACCATTTTCTCCGCTCGTTTCTTCTTCTGCCGAAGCAACTAGTACCAAATTGTATTTCAAATTTTTTTGCTGGTAAAAATGTGTAAATGTTGCCATTAATGAAACCAAACACCCGCCTGCATCGTTACTTCCTAAACCGTATAACTTTCCGTCTTCTACAATCGCTGTAAACGGGTTTTTAGTATAGCCATTATTTGGTTTTACTGTATCGTGATGAGAATTTAACAACAAGGTTGGTTTGTTGTTGTCAAAATACTTATTGACTGCCCAAACGTTGTTTTTCGTCCTTTGAAAAGCAATGTCGTGCGTTTGAAACCATTGCTCAATATAAGCTGCTGTTTGTTCTTCTTCGGATGAAAAAGAAGGTGTTTCAATTAAGTTTTTTAACAACTCAATAGCTTCTTTTGTTATTTTTTTGTGTGCTTGCATTAGGGTTGAATTGTTGTGTATTTTACATTTGGGTTGAATAACATTTCAGAAGTTCCGACATGTATTTTAAAAACTTGATTATTGAGTGCATGAAAACAATTGTTTAATTTCGGAAGCATTCCGTCAAAGATTAATTGAGCATCTAACAATTCTTTATACGTATTTGAATTGATGTTTTCTACAACCGAGTTTTCGTCATTTATATCTAAAAGAACTCCGTTTTTATCAAAACAATAATACAGTTCTGTTTGATGTTTTTGTGCAAAAGCAATCGCTAATTCTGCAGCTATTGTATCTGCATTGGTGTTTAGCAACTGCCCTTTCTTATCATGCGTAATTGCACAAAAAACTGGCGTAATATTGTTTTCTAACAACATTTCTAACAGTTCTATATTTACTTGTGTTACATCGCCTACAAAACCATAATCTATTTCTTTTATAGGTCTTTTTACAGAAGTAATTGTATTGCCATCTGCTCCTGTAAACCCAATAGCATTACACTTATTTTTTTGTAATGCTACTACAATGTTTTTATTGATTTTCCCCGCATACACCATCGTAATAATGTCTAAATTTTCAGCATTCGTTATTCTTCTTCCAACAACCATTTCTGTAGTGACATTTAGTTGTTTTGCTAATTTTGTCGCTAATTTCCCTCCACCATGCACCAATATTTTCGGTCCTTTTATTTGAGAGAAATTAATTAGAAATTCCTGTAAAGCAGCACTATCGTCAATACTATTTCCTCCAATTTTGATCACTTTTATAGCTTCCATAATTACAGGTTTTCTAAGATTTTTTTTAGCACGATTTGTGCTGCAAAAGTTCTGTTATTTGCTTGATGAATCACTACAGATTGTTCGCTGTCTAAAACTGCATCTTCTACTACAACATTTCTTCTAACCGGCAAACAATGCATAAATTTTGCCGTACTTAATTTCTCTTTTGTCAGCATCCATTCAGAATCTTGCGAAACCACTTTTCCGTAATCCAAATAGTTACTCCAGTTTTTCACATACACAAAATCTGCCTTTTTTAAAGCCTCTTCCTGATTGTGATTTATTAGAATATTTTTAGTGATTTCTGAATCCAATTCATATCCTTTTGGATGCGTAATTGAGAAATCTACATCAATTTGTTGCATCATTTTTACAAAAGAATTTGCCACTGCATGTGGTAATGCTTTAGGATGTGGCGCCCAAGACAACACCACTTTTGGTTTTGACGTTGTTTTTAACTCTTCAATAGTCATTGCATCGGTCAATGCTTGTAACGGATGTGCTATTGAACTTTCCATATTTACAATGGGTACTGAAGCGTATTTCACAAAGCTATTCAATACAAGTTCTGAAGCATCTTTTTGTTTATCTTTTAATGTAGAAAATGCTCTTAACGCAATTATATCAGCATATTGAGAGATTACCTGCGCTGCTTCTTTTACATGCTCTGAAGTGTCCAAATTCATGATTGTTCCGTCTTCAAATTCTAAATTCCACGCATCGTTTACATTTAAAATTACAACATCCATTCCTAAGTTTTTTGCTGCTTTTTCTGTGCTCAATCGTGTTCTTAAACTCGAATTAAAAAACAACATCACTAAGGTTTTGTTTTTTCCTAATTTCTCAAATTGAAATGGATCTTTTTTTAATGCTATTGCTGCTTCTATTGTTTTAGAAACATTCTCTATGTCTGATATGTCTATATATTTTTTCATATTGATAATTCTTTTTTTAATGCGTCAAACAACACATTTAGATGTTCTTTTTTAATCGTTAATGGAGGAAGAATTCTCAATAAATTAGGGTTTTTTGAGCTTCCTGTAAAAATGTGATGTTTAAAAATTAAGTTTTTTCTTAGTTCTGCTATCGGAAAACCAAACTCCAACCCTAACATTAAACCTCTTCCCTTTACTTTTTTTATCTGCGGAATTGATTTTGATTTCTCTATAAAATAATCAGAAATATCTTTTACATTTTGTAGTAAATCCTCCTTTTTAATAACTTCTAAAACGGATATTGAAGCTGCACAAGCCAAATGATTTCCACCAAACGTTGTACCTAATAAACCAAATGAAGCTTCAATATTTGGGTGAATTAAAATTCCGCCAATCGGAAATCCATTTCCCATTCCTTTTGCCATAGAAATAATATCTGGAGTGATTCCATGTTTTTGAAAAGCAAAGAAATCTCCAGTTCTCCCAAAACCTGATTGTACTTCGTCTACAATAAATAATGTATGGTGTTTTTTACATAGCATTTCTAACCCTTTATAAAATTCGGTTGTGCTTTCATCCAATCCTCCAACCCCTTGAATACACTCAATAATCACAGCACAAACAGTGCTTTTTTGCAATGCTTTTTCTACGGATTCCAAATCGCCCAATTCAAAAAAATCAACATCATGTTGTGCGTTTATTGGCGCAACAATTTTTGCATTATCTGTTGCTGCAACCGTTGCAGATGTTCTTCCATGAAAAGAGTTTGAAAAAGCAATGACTTTCTTTTTATTGGTATGAAATGAGGCTAATTTTAATGCATTCTCATTGGCTTCTGCTCCAGAATTACACAAAAACAGTTGATACTCTTTACACTGAGATTGTTCAATTAATTCTGCTGCCAATTTTACTTGCAACGGATTTTGAATTGAATTGCTATAAAACCCCAACTTACCAACTTGCTCACACATGTTTTTTACATATGTCGGGTGTGAATGTCCGATAGAAATTACAGCATGGCCGCCATATAAATCTAAATATTCTGTTCCATTTTCATCATACACAAAAACATCTTTTGCGCTTACGGGCGTAATATCAAATAGCGGGTATACGTTAAATAAACTCATAATTCTACAGTTAAAAAAAGTTAGCTTTTAAGTTCAATCCTTCCGTTTCTTCAAATCCAAACATTAAATTCATGTTTTGAATAGCTTGTCCAGAAGCCCCCTTTAATAAGTTATCAATAATGCTTGTTATTAATAACTTATTACCATGTTTATGCAAATGAATAAAGCACTTATTGGTGTTTACCACTTGTTTTAGGTGTAATTCATTTTCAGAAATAAAAGTGAATTTCGCCTCTTTAAAAAACGTTTTATACATCTCTTTTGCCGCTTCTAAAGTCCCTTCAAAATTGGTGTAAGCTGTCGCAAAAATTCCTCTAGAAAAATCTCCTCTGTTAGGTATCAGAATAATTTCTGAATCGAAATTGTTTTGTAACATTTTTACAGATTCATTAATTTCTCCTAGGTGCTGATGCGTAAATGGTTTGTAGTGTGAAAAATTATTATCTCTCCATGTAAAATGTGTGGTTGCAGATAAAGAAGTTCCTGCGCCAGTTGCACCGGTTACAGCATTAACATGTACATTTTCATGTAACAAATTAGCATTTGCCAAAGGCAATAGCGCTAACTGAATTGCTGTTGCAAAACATCCTGGATTGGCAACATAATTTGCCGATTGAATTTTCGCTTTTTGTAATTCTGCCAAACCATATACAAACTGCTTCCCTTGAAAAACCTGATCTTTCTCTAATCTAAAATCATTTCCTAAATCAATAATTTTTGTACTTTCAGAAAACGTATTTTCTTCCAAAAAGGTTTTTGAATTTCCATGCCCTAAACATAAAAAAAGCACATCTATTTTTGAATTGATTTCACCCGTGAATTTTAAAGCAGTAGCCCCCACTAAATCCTGATGAATATGACTGATGTTATTTCCTGCGTTTGATGTACTGTACACAAAATTGATAACTGCTTTATTGTGATGCAACAACAATCTTATCAACTCTCCTGCCGTATAACCAGCGCCTCCAATAATTCCTACTTGTATCATTTTTAAGAATTTATTTGTTGAAATATTTTGTTTTGATTTCCTAGAATTTTAATAAACCCTTTAGCCTCATCAGCCGTCCAACCTTTATTCTCTTCTCCATAACTACCAAATTTTGCATTCATTAAATCGTGTTTAGAAGAAATTCCATCCAACGTAAAATGATAGGGTTTTAATGTCACAAAAACATCTCCAGAAACGTGTGTTTGACTACTTTCAAGAAACGCTTCAATGTTTCTCATTACAGGATCTAAATACTGACCCTCATGCAAATGCATTCCGTAAAAACTAGACAAATATTCTTTGTGTTGTAATTGCCATTTTGTAAGTGTATGTTTTTCTAATAAATGATGTGCCTTGATAATAATTAATGCTGCAGCTGCTTCAAAACCAACTCTCCCTTTTATACCAACAATGGTATCTCCCACATGAATATCCCTTCCAATTCCGAATGCAGAAGCCATGTTATTTAAGGTTTCAATGGCTTCAACTTGATTTATTTTTTCATCATTTATAGCCAGTAATTCTCCTGTTACAAAAGTGAGTTTTACTTTTTCTTCTCCTGTTTTTTCTACTTGTGATGGATACGCGTTTTCTGGCAATGGTTTTACTGAGGTTAAAGTTTCTTCACCTCCAACACTTGTCCCCCACAATCCTTTATTAATAGAGTATTTTGCCTTTTCCCAAAACATATCAACTCCGTTTTCTTTCAAATATTCAATTTCTTCTTGTCTAGAAAGCTTTTGATCTCTTATTGGTGTAATAATTTCGATTTCTGGAGCTAATATTTGAAAAATCATATCAAAACGCACTTGATCATTTCCTGCACCAGTACTTCCGTGGGCGATATATTTTGCCCCAATACTTTTAGCATACTTTACAATTTCTATTGCTTGCACAATTCTTTCTGCACTTACAGAAAGTGGATACGTGTTGTTTTTCAACACATTTCCAAAAATTAAATACTTTACTACTGTTGTGTAAAAAGTATGTATTGCATTGATGTTTTTATACGTTGAAACACCCATTTTATATGCATTGCTTTCTATAACCTGAATTTCTTTTGTAGAAAATCCCCCCGTATTTACACTTACGGCATGTACTTCATACCCTGCTTTTGATAAACTTACTGCACAATAAGAGGTGTCTAATCCGCCACTATAAGCGATTACTAATTTTTTCATATTACTTTCTTTCTTTTTTTAGATACATGTTTTCCTTGATCCTTTTTAATCTTTGAAAAACTTTTTCTTTTACCTTGATTTTATTGTTTGTATCTTTTGATGTTGGATCGTACAACATACCTGTGCACAAACACATTTTTTGCTCTGTCCGTTGTAAAACATCATAATTTTTACACGTTTGACAACCGTTCCAAAAAGATTGATCTTCTGTGAGTTCTGAAAATGTTACAGGCTTATATCCTAATTCGCTATTCAGTTTCATCACAGCCAAACCTGTAGTAATTGAGAACACTTTTGCCATCGGAAACTTAGCTCGTGAATGTTCAAAAATTGTTGCTTTTATTTTTTTTGCAAGACCAATTCCTCTGTAATCAGGGTGTACAATTAATCCTGAATTGGCAACAAATTTTCCATGACTCCACGCTTCTATATAACAAAAACCAGCAAACATTTCGCCATCTAACGCTATTACAGCGTTGCCATTTTCTATTTTAGTAATGATATATTCTGGCTTTCGCTTCGCAATTCCAGTACCACGAACCTGAGCTGCTTCGTCAATAGTCTGACAAATAATTTCTGCATATTTACTATGCTGTTGATTGGCAATAACAACTTTCATTGAAATTGATTTTAAAATTGATACTCTAGTTAAAAATGATGTTTTGAAAGGAGAACCGGACACACCTAGGTTCTAAAAATTATGCGCCCAAAGGGCGACGTAAAAAAGTAATACGCGTAAAGTTCCTGTTATTGAAAACAATAACTAAAGGAAATATGAATATGAAAATGAATGTGTACAATGAAAAAAAAATAAAAATTACGTATAAAAGAGATTGCTTAGTTCTATTTTACTTAACAGCGGCGCTGTAAGCGGATAAAACTACTAAAAGCAGTAAAACGTATTTTATTTTTATTTGAAATCATGCTACAAAACTACAATAAATTTTTTATTTAAAAGCAATTAATTTTTATCTTCCATTTTAAAAAAGAAAAAATTTTATTAATGGCTTATAAAATTAGATTTTTTACTCTTTAATAAATCAGACAAAATTTTATCATTGGTTACCGTATCCCTAAAAGCAACTAAAGTTCTGATAGAAAAAGTTCGCAATGCATCGTACACACTTAAAGTGCTTACCGCAGAATCTTTTCTTCCTACAAAAGGCAACACATCCGGACCACGCTGGCATTTTGTATTGATATTTACTCTACAAACCTGGTTAACCAACGAATCGATTAATGGCGCTAAAGTAGTTGGATTGTTACTAAACAAACTTACTTGTTGTCCGTAATTAGAATTTGAAATATAATCTAAAGGCTCTTGAATATTTTTAAAAGAAAGTATCGGAACTACTGGTCCAAATTGTTCTTCGTGATACACTTTCATCGTTTCATTTACGGGATATAAAACAGCAGGATTCACAAAACTTAAGGTGGTTTCTCCGCCATCTTTATTCAGTATTTTTGCTCCTTTTAATTCTGCATCTTCAATTAATTCTTGTATGTAAGCTGGTTTGTTTGGTTCTGGTAAAGGCGTAATATTTACATTTTCTTCCCAAGGCAAACCTCCTTTTAATTTTTGTACTTCTTCTACAAATTTTTGATTGAATTCTGCAACAATATCCTCATGCACAAACAATATTTTTAAAGCGGTACAACGCTGTCCGTTAAAAGCCAACGAACCTAAAATACATTCTTTTATTGCCAAATCTAAATCGCAATCTGGTAAAATAATTCCTGCATTTTTAGCTTCTAATCCCAACACCAAACGCAATCTGTTTTTCTTTGGATGGTATTCTTGTAAAATATTTGCCGATTTACTATTTCCAATCAACGCCAACACATCTACTTTTCCTGATTTTAAAATCGGAGTTGCCAAAGTTCTTCCACTTCCGTAAATGATGTTTACAACCCCTTTTGGAAAACAAGTTTGAAACGCTTTTAATAATGGTGATAATAATAAAATTCCGTGTTTTGTTGGTTTATAAATGGTGGTGTTTCCCATAATTAACGCCGGAATCAACAAACAAAAAGTTTCGTTTAACGGATAATTATATGGACTTAAACATAACACAACTCCTAAAGGAGCTCGGCGAACTTGCGCTAAAATTCCGCTGTGGTTTTTAATTTCAGAATGCTTTTGATCCATTTCTCTTAAAGTAGTAATGGTATCTTTAATATATTCTACAGTTCTATCAAACTCGTTACACGATTCTTCGTAAGGTTTTCCAATTTCCCACATCAACCAGTTCACAACTTCATCTCTGGTTTCCAGCATCATTTTGGCAAAGTTTTCAATACAAACGATGCGTTCTTCAACTTTCATTGTTGGCCATTCTCCTCTTCCTTTATCATACGCATCACAAGCTGATTCTAAAGATTCTAATGCTTCTTTTTCTCCTAAATCAGGGATTATCCCTAATAAAGTTGGTTCTAATTCTCCTGCTTTATTTTCTTGATAAATTGGAGAATAAACCGATGTTGTTGCTCCTTTCCATGCTTTTAATTTGCCATTTACCAAATAAGTGTTTTGATTGTATGGCTTTTGAATGCTGTGTTTCTTTGGGATTGTACTATTTGTAAAAATATTTTTCAATGAAATAATTGCTTAAATTTTATGCAAGTTATATCAAATATTGAAATAAATCAGGTTTATCGTTTATGATTTTCATTTCAAAAATTAAATACAATAAAAATGTTCTTAAAAAGAAAAAAGAGCATCAAAATGATGCTCTTCTCCTTTCATAGCAAGATCCCTTACTGCTTGCTTCCCAACATTAACATTTCGTTACAAACAATTTCTGTGATGTGTTTTTTCGTTCCATCTTTGTCTTCGTAACTTCTAGATGTTAATTTCCCTTCAATAGCAACTTCACTTCCTTTTTGTAAATATTTTTCAATGATTTCGGCTGTTTTGTTCCACGCAACAACATTATGCCATTGTGTGTCTGTTACTTTTTCGCCTTGTGCGTTTTTGTAAGTTTCATTTGTAGCAATAGACATTTTTGCTAATTTTTTACCACTTTCTAAAGTGATAATTTCTGGATTGTTTCCTAAGTTTCCAATCAACTGTACTTTGTTTCTTAACGTACTCATAAGATAAGGTTTTAAACACTTCGCCTTTGCTCAGTGCAAGTTTATAATCATTTTGTCAATTCGTTTTGACATTGCAAAGATGCGTTGACTTCCAAATTTTATTCGGTTTAAAAGCGCTTACTTTCGTATGTAAGCGTTTGTAGTCGTTTGTAAATGTTTTTTTAGTATCTTTATTGGCATCAAAATAAAAAGCAATGGAAACAAAGCAATGTTTAGAATGTGGCGAAAAAATAGTGGGGAGAATTGATAAAAAATTCTGTACAGATTATTGTCGAAACTCCTACAATAACAAGGTAAATACAGAAAGTAAAAACCTAATTAGAAACACCAATAATCGCTTGCGAAAAAACTTTAAAATTTTATCAGAATTAAACATTTCGGGTAAAACAAAAGTGACGAGAACTAAATTATTTGACAAAGGATTTGATTTTCATTTTTTTACATCCATTTACAAAACAAAAACAGGAAACGTGTATTTTTATGTATACGATCAAGGTTATTTGGCGTTAGAAAATGATTATTTCTTATTAATCAGAAGAGAATAAAACGATTATTTAAAAAATTAGTACATTTATAAAAACCATTCAACTAATGAAAAAATACGCTCCGATACTTTCTTTTCTAATCATAATCTCTGTAATTTATTGGAGTTTTGCTGATATGAAACCTTCGTGTTCTGAAAATAAAGTAGTTTCTGAAACTGAATTCTCTATCAACAATGCATTAAAAAATTTAAAAGAAATTTCTAAAACTGCACATTATACAGGTTCAGAAGATCACCTAAAAGTTCAAAATTATATTGTAAACGAACTTGAAAAATTAGGATTACAACCAGAAGTTCAACATCAAGTTGCCATTAATAACAAATGGAGAGCAGCAACAAATACTGCAAATATTATTGCAACTATTAAAGGAAGTGAAACTGGAAAATCGTTGGTGTTGTTAACGCATTACGATTCAAACCCTCATTCTTCTTTAGGCGCAAGTGATGCTGGATCTGGAGTAGTAACTATTTTAGAAAGTGTTAGAGCTTTTTTAGCGCAACATAAAACGCCAAAAAACGACATTCATATTGTAATTACAGACGCAGAAGAACTAGGGCTTTTAGGTGCAAAAGCATTTGTTGATGCACATCCGTTAGCAAAAAATATTGGATTGGTTTTAAATTTTGAAGCTCGTGGAAGTGGTGGACCAAGTTATATGTTGATGGAAACTAACGGTAAAAACAGCAAACTACTCTCTGAGTTTTTAAAAGCAAAACCAAATTATCCGGCAGCAAATTCTTTAATGTATAGCATTTATAAAATGCTTCCAAACGATACAGATTTAACTGTTTTTAGAGAAAACGGAAATATAAACGGATTCAATTTTGCCTTTATTGGAGATCATTTTGATTATCATACAGCACAAGATTCTTACGAAAGATTAGATCGAGAAACCTTGTTGCATCAAGCAGATTATTTAATGACAACTTTAAATTATTTTGCTTTTTCTGATCTTTCAAATTTAGACAGTTCAGCGGATGATGTATACACAAATTTTCCGTTTACAAAATTATTACATTATCCTTTTTCTTGGATTTTACCTTTATTAATTGGCGCAATTATTTTGCTTTTTATATTGCTTTTCTTCGGAATTGCACTCAATAAAATTACTATAAAAGGAATGTTAAAAGGGTTTACTCCTTTTACAATTTCGTTGGTTGCCTGTGTTGGAATTTCAATTTTATTATGGAAAGGGATTTTATTAATTCATCCACAATACAATGATATTTTACACGGATTTACCTACAACGGATATGAATATATTACCGCATTTGTATTGTTAAATTTGTGGTTATTATTTAAAATTTATCGCCCTTTTTTAAAAAATAATACAGGAACAGATTTAGTAATTGCACCAATTATATTTTGGCTAATTATTAATGTACTTATTTTTATCTATTTAAAAGGTGCAGCTTATTTTATCATTCCGGTTTATTTTGCCTTAATCACTTTAGGTGTTTTTATTTTTATTGATAGCAAACGAACTACAAAAATTGCAATTGCAACCATTTTGGCAATTCCAATGCTGTTTATGTTTGCACCGCAAATAAAAATGTTCCCTGTTGGGTTAGGCTTAAAAAACTTGTTTATAAGTGGTTTGTTTTTGGTTTTAATTTTCGGACTCATGATTCCGGTTTTCGCCTCTTATAAATCAAGAAAAACATTGGTGAGGTTAATCGGATTAAGTACTGTTTTATTTTTTGCTTTTGCAACCTATAATAGCGGATTTGATGAAAACAAGAAAAAACCAAATAGTATTGTTTTTATTAGTGATATAGATGCAAACCAATCGTATTGGGCAACATATGATGTAACGCCAGACAATTATACAAAACAGTTTCTAGGAGATCATCCAACCAAAGGAAATTTTACAGGAACAACCTCTAAAAGCAAGTACAATACTTCTTATAAATTTCATAAAAAGACAGAAAATAGAACTATCATTCCGTCAATAATTTCTAAAATAAAAGATACAATTATTGGTGATTTTAGAAACATCTCTTTGGTAATAAAACCTCAACGTGCTTTAAACAAACTAGAGTTAATTGCAAATGCTCCAATTACTTTTAATACAATTAGCGTGCAAGACGTATATTTAGACAAAAAGAATCAATCGGACACTTTTAAGGTAACTAGAGGAACCATTTTAAGTTACTTTTTAACGGCAAAAGATTCAGTTTTAAAAATAGATTTCACCATCAATAAAAATAGCATACCTAATATTAGCTTGGTAGAATCTTCATTTGATTTACAAACAAATCCGTTGTTTAAAATTCAACCAAGAACGAACGAAATGATGCCAATGCCATTTGTAACAAATGATGCTGTAATTACAATCCAGAAATTAAAATTATAACACTATTTTATTTGAGAAACTCGAAGTGTATTTACCATTCCTTTTGCTTCAACTGGCATAGAAGTTAAGTTGATAACAAAATCGTTTGCCCTTACAAAACCTCTTTTTTTTGCAATTTTATTAATATCAACAACTGTATCATCTGTGCTTTTGTTTTTATCATAAAATAAAGATTTAACGCCCCAAAGTAAACTCATTTTTGCTAAAATTCTTTTTTCTGATGAAAATGCCAAAATAAAAGATGCTGGTCTCCAGGCAGAAATTTGAAAAGCTGTATAACCACTATTTGTTAAAGTAGAAATTACTGCTGCATTTACATCATTTGCCATTAATGCTGCATGATGACAAACTGCTTTGGTAATAAAACGATCGGTTCTAATATGTGGTGGAGCTTGTGGTACTTTTATTAATGGTGAATCTTCTACACTTTTAATAATTTCTGTCATTTTTTCGATGACTCTTATTGGATATGCACCAACTGAAGTTTCTCCAGATAACATGACAGCATCAGCACCATCCATTATAGAATTGGCAACATCATTAACCTCTGCTCTAGTTGGAACCGCATTTGTAATCATTGTTTCCATCATTTGAGTTGCAATAATTACTGGAATTCTTGCCATTTTAGCTCTTTGAACTAACATTTTTTGGATAAGTGGAACTTCTTGCATCGGAATTTCAACGCCTAAATCTCCACGTGCAACCATTAAGGCATCGCAATACGGAATTAATGCATCAATATTTTGAACAGCTTCTGGCTTTTCTATTTTAGCAATAACTGGAATTCTATAATCTGATTTTTGCTTGATTAAATCGTGCAATTTTCTTAAATCTTCTGGATTTCTAACAAACGAAAGCGCAATCCAATCGACATTTTGCTCAATAGCAAAAATGGCGTCTTTCATGTCTTTCTCCGTCAACGCAGGTAAAGAAATTTTTGTATTTGGTAAATTCACACCTTTTTTAGAAGACAAAATACCGCCAACTTTTACTTTTGTAGTTACTTCGTTTGTTTTATTTGTCGTTATAACTTCAAAAAGTAGTTTTCCGTCATCAACCAAAATTTGTTCTCCTTTTTTAACATCTCTTGGAAAGTTTTGATAGGTCATAAATGCCTTCTCTTTTGTTCCAGTACATTTATCCGTAGTAAAAATAAATGTATCATCCGCTTTTAAAACCACATTCTCCTCCATTACACCAACTCTCAATTTTGGTCCTTGTAAATCGGCTAAAATAGCAATATGTATGTTTTTTTCTTCATTAATTTCTCTGATATCTTTTATTCTTGCTTTTACATTCTCATTGTCTGCATGAGAAAAATTAATTCTAAAAACATTGACTCCTTTATCTACCAATTCAGAAATTATTTCTTTGGTGTTTGATGCTGGGCCTAATGTTGCTATTATTTTTGTTTTTTTATTATTTGACATAACTTAAAAAATTAAAAAATCTTTCGATTTTAAGATGTTTGGATCTATTTTATATGATGTAATTACCTGATTGATAGCATTTATTTCTTCAACCTTTTTAGCGATATAATCGGAATTAAAATCGCCTTCTAATTTTAGAAAAAAATCTACTTTTCTTTTTTCTGGAATTAAATAGGTCGTTATTTCGTTTGATGGAAATAATCCTGTAGAAATTTCTTCTAAATGATTTGTATATTGGTTAGAAATTAAAAACCAAGATTGACTAAATTTTGTATTCACAAACTCATAAATACAAAACGTAGCATTGTTGTTTTTGTTTTCAAAATCTAAACTATATGTTGCTTTAACAAATTTTGTGTTTATTTTTTGATTTAATACATATGCTAATTTATACTCTTCTAAGGCAGAATGAATTCCTATTAAAGTATAATTATTATCAGAAAAATCATTTAATTCGAGCGAGTGTATCTGCAAAGCTAAACAATTTAGGGTTTTTAATCTCTATCAACTACAATTATGGCTAAATTACATATTGTTTCTGATAAAATAATTAAAAAAAAGTAAAAACAGAATTGTAAAAAAATTAAGAATTTGTTATTTCGGCTTGTAAAGCAAAATAAACTCGTTTTGAGGCTTGTTCTTCTGCCTTCTTCTTTGATGTTGCTCTTCCTTTAGCAATTAAAACTCCATCAATGCTAATTTTTACACTAAAATGTTTTGTGTTTTCGTTTCCAGAATCTTCGTAGATATCGAAGTTGTATTGTTTTTTTTGCTTCTGGCACCATTCGATGATCAACCCTTTATAGCTTGTAATTTTACCTTCGAGCTTTGCAATATCTACATACGGAGTAATCGCATTTTCGTAAATAAATTTTTTACAATAATTATACCCTCTATCTAAATAAATTGCTCCAACTAATGCCTCAAAAATATTACCATAAATATTATCGCCAACATTTTCTCTGTCAAAATTACTTTTTACATATTTAATTAGCTCTAAGTCTTTTCCAATTTCATTTAAATGTTCTCTACTCACAATTTTAGAACGCATTTGTGTTAAGTAGCCTTCGGTTCCTTTAGGGACTTTTTTATATAAATAAGATGCAATTATAGAACCCAACATGGCATCGCCTAAAAATTCTAAACGTTCATAATTAAGAGGATTCCCTTTATCGTCTTTTAGTTTTAAAGATCTATGAGTAAATGCTTTTTTGTAAAAGCTAAGTTTTTTTGGAGAAAAGTTAAGAAGTGCTTTTAACTCGTAATAGAAACCCTCATCTTCTTTTTTTTGGGGGTTTACAATTTTACGGATAAAATTCATGCAGAATTAATCAATTTTTTTAAGCGCGACACAAGCATTGTGTCCTCCAAAACCAAATGTATTGCTCATGGCAATTTTAACTTCTCGTTTTTGCGACTTGTTAAATGTGAAATTCAGTTTACTATCAATTTGATCATCATCTGTAAAATGATTTATTGTCGGAGGAACTTCGCCCTTATTGATTGCTAAAATCGAAGCGATAGCTTCAATTGCACCAGCGGCTCCTAATAAATGACCTGTCATTGATTTTGTAGAATTGATATTGATGTTATAAGCATGTTCTCCGAAAACCTCTAAAATTGCTTTAGATTCAGCAATATCTCCTAACGGAGTAGATGTTCCGTGCATATTAATAGCATCTATATCTTCTGGATTAATTCCAGCGTCTCTTAAACAATTTAACATTACATTTCTTGCTCCCAATCCTTCTGGATGTGGCGCTGTAATATGATGCGCATCAGAAGACATTCCGCCTCCAAGTACTTCAGCATATATTTTAGCTCCACGAGCTTTTGCATGTTCGTATTCTTCAAGTATTAGAGCTCCAGCTCCCTCTCCTAACACAAATCCTTCTCTATCTTTATCAAAGGGTCTAGAGGCAGTTTCTGGACTATCATTTCTTGTTGATAGTGCATGCATTGCGTTAAATCCTCCCATTCCAGCAATTGTAACAGCAGCTTCAGAACCACCAGTAACGATAGCATCTGCATGTCCTAATCGGATGTAATTTAAAGAATCAATAATAGCATTTGATGAAGATGCACAGGCAGAAACCGTTGCAAAATTTGGTCCTCTAAAACCATGTTTAATAGAGATTTGCCCAGGAGCAATATCAGAAATCATTTTTGGAATAAAAAACGGGTTAAATCTTGGTGAACCATCTCCGGCAGCAAAGTTTAATACTTCGTTTTGAAACGTTTCTAATCCTCCAATTCCTGAACCCCAAATTACCCCAATCCTATCAGGATCATGATCTTCTGAGTTTAAACCAGAATCAGCAATTGCTTCATCTGATGCAACCATTGCATATTGAGTGAAACGATCCATTTTACGGGCTTCTTTTCTATCAATAAAGTCGGTTACATTAAAGTTTTTTAATTCACATGCAAAACGAGTTTTGAACTTAGTCGCATCAAAATACGTTATAGGCGCAGCTCCGCTAACTCCGTTAACTAAACCGCTCCAATATTCTTGTATATTATTACCAATTGGTGTTAATGCACCAAGTCCAGTTACAACAACTCGTTTAATTTGCATATAAAAATTACTTTTTAGCTTCTTCTATGTAGCTTACTGCTTGACCAACTGTACCAATGTTTTCTGCTTGGTCGTCTGGTATTTGGATATCAAATTCTTTTTCGAATTCCATAATTAATTCCACAGTATCTAAAGAATCTGCTCCTAAATCGTTAGTAAAGCTAGCTTCATTTGTTACTTCGTTGTCGTCTACTCCTAATTTGTCTACGATAATAGCTTTTACTCTTGATGCAATGTCTGACATAATTTTCTAAGTTTTAAAATTTTAATCGGGGACAAAAATACGAATCTTATTATTTAATTCTACTTTTTCCACGAAAATTGTTGAATCTAAATTAAAAAAAATCTTTAAACTTTTAGCAATCTAGACAATATTGTTAATAATTATTCCTTTTTTTGTAGTGAAACAAATCTATTTAAAATGAAAAGAATTGCCCTTTTTGCTTCGGGTTCTGGCTCTAATGCAGAAAATATCATCAATTATTTTACGCTTAAAAAAACGGCAGTTGTAACCAAAGTATTTTGTAATAATCCGAATGCAAAAGTTTTTGACCGTTGCAAACGATTACAAATTGATACTGTTTTGTTCTCAAAAGAAGATTTTTTTAACTCTGATGTTGTTTTAAATCAACTTAAAGATGTTGCTGATTACATTGTTTTGGCTGGCTTTTTATTGAAAATTCCGTCTACCATTATTGATGCATACCCAAATAAAATAATCAATATCCATCCTGCCTTACTACCAAAATATGGCGGAAAAGGGATGTACGGAATGCATGTACATAATGCGGTGAAAGAAAATAAAGACTCTGAAACAGGAATTACCATTCATTTTGTAAATGAGAACTATGATGAAGGAGCAATTATTTTTCAGGCAACAACAAAACTTGAAAATTCTGATTCCGTAGGAGTTATTGCTCAAAAAATTCATACCTTAGAGTATACACATTTTCCGAAAGTAATAGAATCGGTAATTTTACAATAAATGGCTACTAAGAAGCAAAAATATTATGTGGTTTGGACTGGCAGAAAAAAAGGTGTTTTTTCTTCTTGGGACGATTGTAAAAAACAAATAGATGGTTTTGAGGGTGCGCAATACAAAGCTTTTACTGATAAAAAGGAAGCGCAATTAGCATACAATAAAAATTACTTTGCTTACAAAGGAAAGAATACTAAAAAACCTACATTAACGGAATCGGAAAAGAAAAAATTTGGTTCGCCAATCTTAGAAAGTATTTCTGTAGATGCTGCGTGTAGCGGAAATCCGGGAAAAATGGAATACCGTGGTGTATTAACGCACAACAAACAACAAATTTTCATCAAAGGTCCGTTTAAAAAGGGCACTAATAATATTGGTGAGTTTTTAGCGCTCGTTCATGGATTGGCTTTGTTAAAAAGTAAAAAGAAAGAAGACATTCCTGTGTATTCTGATTCTAAAATTGCCATGAGTTGGATTAAAAAAAAGCAATGCAGAACCAATTTGGTTTTTGATGCTTCTAACAAAGATTTACTAGAATTGATTAAACGTGCCGAAAAATGGCTAAACGAAAACTCGTTTAGAAACCCCATTTTAAAATGGGAAACCAAAGCTTGGGGAGAAATTCCTGCTGATTTTGGGAGAAAATAGTGGCGCAGCCACTTTTAGGCATCTCACTCAAAAATAAAGAATATTCTTTTTGCTAAGAAAGCATCATTACAGCCTTTTTTACAGCAGCAATAAAAATATCTATTTCTTCTTTGGTGTTGTAAAAAGAAAAAGAAGCTCTAACCGTTCCTGGAATCTTATAAAAGTTCATAATTGGTTGTGCGCAATGATGCCCGGTTCTTACTGCGACTCCTAGTTTATCTAGAATTACGCCAATGTCGTACGAATGAATTCCTTCAACATTAAAAGAAATAACAGCCGTTTTTTTTGATGTTCCGTAAATTAATACTCCATCAACTTCTTTTAGTTTTTTGGTTCCGTATTGTAACAATTCTTCTTCGTAAGCAGCAATTTTATCAAAACCAATAGCATTCATATAATCTAAAGCAACTCCAAAGGCAATTCCGCCGCAAATATTTGGCGTTCCAGCTTCAAATTTATGAGGCAATCCTGCATAGGTCGTTTTTTCAAAAGTTACGGTTTCAATCATTTCTCCTCCTCCTTGATAAGGCGGTAATTTTTCCAACCATTTTTCTTTTCCGTATAGAATTCCAACACCTGTTGGGCCACAAATTTTATGCGCAGAAGCCACATAAAAATCGACATCTAACTCTTGTACATCTGGTTTTATATGCGGCGTTGCTTGCGCGCCATCAATTAAAACTGCAGCACCAACTTTGTGCGCTTTTTCTATAATTTCTTTGATCGGATTGATCGTTCCCAGCGCATTTGAAACATGATTACAGAAAACCATTTTTGTTTTATCAGAAAGTAGTTCATCAAAAGCATTCATATCTAATGTTCCGTTTTGCAACATCGGAATCACTTTTAAAATAGCGCCTGTTTTTTTACACAACATTTGCCAAGGCACAATATTAGAATGATGTTCTAACGCAGAAACGATAATTTCATCTCCTTTTTCTAACAATTCAGAAAACCCTGAAGCAACCATATTTATTGAATCTGTTGTTCCGGATGTAAAAATAATTTCGTACGCTTTTTCTGCATTAAAATGTTTCTGTATTTTAATTCGAGCTTCTTCGTACTTGTCTGTAGCTTCTTGACTTAAAGCATGAACTCCACGGTGAATATTTGCATTGTAATTGCTGTAATAATCTACAATGGCATCAATCACAATTTTTGGCGTTTGCGACGTTGCTGCATTGTCAAAATACACCAATGGCTTACCATTCACTTGTCTTTTTAAAATTGGAAAATCTGCTCTAATTTTTTCTACTGGAAACATCATCTTGTATATTGAATTACAAAAATAACTTTTGTAAGTGAGACATCCTTATAACAAGCGTTAAATTATTATATTTACTGCACCTATTTTATATTACTTATCAAATGAAAATTCTAAAGAGAGTCTTACTGCTACTTATTTCTGTTGTTTTAATACTTATCGTCTATAATTATCCGAAATTAAACATCATTGCCGGGTATTCTGCAAAGAACATGAATTCATCTGTATTTTTAGCCGGGCGAACACTGCAATTTACAGACAGCACCGACAATCATTTTTCTCCAATAAACTTAGCTTCTGATCTTGTTGATGTTGATACAAAATCTGCCTCAAGTTCTGTTTTTGGATTGTTAACCAGAACGGCAATTTATAGAGAAGGTTTAGGAAGTGTTTTAATTACGGATGATTTTGATACTTCTGTAGAAGTTCGTGTTCCAAAAAGAACAAAACCAGATAATTTAACTGCGTTTCCACTTGGAAATGCCGAACAAAAAGATTCTGTTTTAACAGATGTAAATTACAACAAGCTAAACAAAACTGTCGGAAATCTATTTACAAACCACACGCAAACTAGAGCTGTGGTGGTGATTCATAAAAACCAAATTATAGCAGAAAAGTATGCAAAAGGTTTTACTAAAAACGCTCGTATTTTAGGTTGGTCTATGACCAAAAGTATTATGAGTACTGTGTTTGGAATCCTACAAACACAAGGAAAAATTAATGTGTTTGATAAAGCGCCAATTACAGAATGGCAAAACGATGACAGAAAAAACATTACCATCAACAATTTATTGCAAATGAATTCTGGTTTAGCATGGGATGAAAACTACAACGAAATTTCTGATGTCACTAAAATGTTGTTTCTAGAAAAAGACATGACGAAGATTCAAGCAAAAAAACAATTTGCTGGCAAACCTAACGAAACTTGGAGTTATTCTTCTGGAACTACTAATTTATTATCCGGAATTCTTAGAAATATCTTTAAAACTCATCAAGAATATTTAGATTATTGGTACACACAACTTATTGATAAAATTGGCATGAATTCAATGGTGATTGAAACAGATATGGCAGGAAATTACGTCGGATCTTCTTATGCTTGGGCAACACCAAGAGATTGGGCAAAGTTTGGATTATTGTATTTAAACAACGGAAATTGGAATGGAGAACAACTTTTCGATGCTTCTTGGGTTGATTATGTTACAACTCCAACAAATGGCTCTAACGGAACGTATGGTGCTCAGTTTTGGCTAAATGCTAATGGTCAATTTCCTGATGTTCCCAAAAACATGTTTTATGCAGATGGTTATCAAGGTCAGTTTGTGTTTGTATTTCCAGACCAAGATTTGGTTGTGGTAAGAATGGGTTTATCGCATATTGATATTAATGCGTTTTTGAAGGGCGTTTTAGAAAGCATAAAATAACTTTAATCTAATTTTTTCAACACTTTACCATGCCAGTTTACATAATTTACTTCTAAACGACCATGCAATTCTATTAAAAATGTTTTTTTATCAATTGCACCATAATTTTCTATTATCAAAGAGCTGTTTTTTTTGAAGTCACTTCCCATAGAGGTTACAAACTCACCATCAATTTTTCCTGTTTTTCTATTTATGATAAGGTTTTGTTGGCATTCAGTACCACAACCAAAAGTGACAATAGTATAATGTCCTGAAAAATTAATTCCTGCTTTGCATTGCTCAATGATGCGATCTTTATAATTGTTTAAATATGATTTTTTTGGAATTATTGGAAATTTCTGTTCTCCCTCATATATTTTTCTTTTATAATTTGTAAAGTTTAAAGGATTGAATTTTTCAAAAAAGAGAATATCATTCCTCGACTCTCCCTTGCTTAAAAAGACAACATCTTTATGCTTTATAGACACTTTATAATCAAAGAATTTATGCACATCAGATTGCGGAACAACTTTTATTTGTTGCTTTTTAGAACCCAACACCAAATATTTTTTTGTGTTTAATAAAGTATCTAGTTGTTGAAAATGTTTATTTATTTCAGTAATTGAAGAAATAACTTGATTTCCTCGAAACGCAAATACACCTCCTAGTATAATCAATAAGCTACAAAAAGAAATTACTTTATTTTTCATCTTATAAATTTAAGAAAAAAATAATTCCTATTAATTATTGAAAAGTTGGCACTAAAAATTTTATTTAAACAAACTACTTTGTATCCATAAAAAACCACGCAAATTGCGTGGTTTAAATTTTATCCAAAAGCCAGTTATTGCTTATAAATCAAATCCGATATTAACGTTTAACTTACTGGCTATTAGTTTTGTAATTCTAGATTTCACTTCCGGAATTTTCACACTTTCTAACACGGTATTTGCAAAAGCGTACATCAACAATGCTTTTCCTTCTTTCTTCGGAATTCCGCGTTGTTGCATGTAAAATAAGGCATCAGAATCTAATTGACCAATGGTACAACCGTGAGAACATTTTACATCATCCGCAAAAATTTCTAATTGCGGTTTTGCATTGATGGTCGATTTATCACTAATTAACACATTGTTATTTTGTTGATATGCATTTGTTTTCTGCGCTTCTTTTTCTACAATTACTTTTCCGTTAAAAACACCTGTAGAGCGTTCGTCAAAAATACCTTTATAATCTTGATGACTTTCACAATTTGGCTCTATATGATTTACCAACGTATGATGATCTACATGTTGCTTTCCTTCAATAATGGTAATTCCTTTTAAAATAGAATTGATGTGTTCTCCTCTTTGATAAAAGTTTAAGTTATTTCTAGTGATGTTTCCTCCAAACGAAAATGTATGTACAGAAACCTCACTATTTGTTTTTTGCTCAATATAGGTGTTGTCAACTAACGAAGCATTGTCTTTATCATTCTGAATTTTATACAGATCTATCGTAGCATTTCTTGCTGCAAAAACTTCCGTAACAACATTTGTTAAGGCCGCATTTTCTGTTAAACTTTGATGACGTTCTATAATTTGAACATGTGCATTTTCTTCAACCACAAGTAAGTTTCTTGGCTGAATCATTGTTGCAACATCGTTTCCTGTTGTAAAGTTGATGATTTCAATCGGTTTTTCTACCTCAACATTTCTAGGAATATAAATGTACGCGCCTTCGTTTGCAAAAGCCGTATTTAACGACGTTAAGTTGTCTTGCTTTGCAATTTTATTGAAATAATTTTCAATAACTGGTTTGTATTTAGATTTTGATAATGCGGTAGACATTAAACAAATATCTTTTCCATCATGTGTTGTATCAGACAAAAAAGAACTGTATTTTCCATCAACAAAAACAATCTTATAGGTATCTATATCATGAATAAAATACTTCTTAACATCTGCAAATTCAATCGAATTTTCTTTGTTAGGAAAAATGCTAAAATCGTTTTTTAAAACTGAATTTAACGATGTGTATTTCCATTCCTCTAACTTCTTAGTTGGAAAACCTAAGGTATCGAAGTTACGTAACGCTTCTGAACGAATATCATGAATTGCGGTATTCACATTGATATCATTTTCAAATGCTACATAAGACTCTATTATTTTATCTTTTAATTCCATTTTTATGAGTTTTAAAGTTGGAAGTTTTTAAAGTTTCTAAAGTTTTGCATTTACATCACTTTATTACTTATCCAACTTTTAACCTTTTTACTTTTAAACTTTCTAACTAAACCAATTCCTTTTTAATCCAGTCGTATCCTTTTGCTTCTAATTCTAATGCTAGAGAAGCATCTCCGGTTTTTACGATTTTACCATCGTATAAAACATGCACAAAATCAGGAACGATATATTCTAATAAACGTTGGTAATGTGTAATTACAATTACGGCGTTGTCTTTCGATTTTAGTTTGTTTACGCCGTTTGCAACAATTCGCAACGCATCAATATCTAAACCAGAATCTGTTTCGTCTAAAATTGCCAATTTTGGCTCTAACATTGCCATTTGAAAAATCTCATTACGTTTCTTTTCTCCTCCAGAAAAACCTTCGTTTAAAGAACGCGATAAAAACTTACGATCTATTTCTAACAATTCTGATTTCTCACGAATCATTTTCAACATGTCTTTTGCAGGCATGTCTTCTAAACCTTTAGCTTTACGAGTTTCGTTAATTGCAGTTTTTATAAAGTTGGTTACAGAAACCCCAGGAATTTCTACCGGATATTGAAACGATAAAAACACGCCATTGTGTGCTCTTTCTTCTGGAGCTAATTCGCTAATATCTTCTCCGTTTAATTCAATAATTCCATCTGTAACTTCATATTCATCTTTTCCTGCAACAATATTTGCCAAGGTGCTTTTTCCAGCTCCATTTGGGCCCATAATTGCATGAACTTCTCCAGCTTTTACTTCAATATTCAATCCTTTTAAGATTGCTTTATTGTCTATGCTTGCGTGTAAATTGTTAATCTTTAACATTTTCCTAATTTGTTTATCTGTTCATTCGTTAGACTGTTTAAACGACTCAACGCATAAACAATTAAACGATAAAATTTTACCCTACTGATCCCTCAAGAGAGATTTCTAATAACTTTTGTGCTTCTACGGCGAATTCCATTGGCAACTTATTGAGTACTTCTTTACTAAATCCGTTTACAATTAATGCAATTGCTTTTTCCGTGTCAATTCCACGTTGATTACAGTAAAACAATTGGTCTTCTCCAATTTTACTTGTTGTTGCTTCGTGTTCTATTTGTGCTGATTTATTTTTTGCTTCGATGTACGGAAATGTGTGTGCTCCACATTCATTTCCCATCAATAATGAATCACATTGTGAAAAATTACGTGCATTTTCTGCTCTTGCTCCAACATGCACCAATCCTCTATAACTATTTTGTGATTTCCCTGCGGATATTCCTTTTGAAATAATGGTCGACTTGGTATTTTTACCTAAGTGAATCATTTTTGTACCAGTATCTGCTTGTTGATAATGGTTTGTCACTGCAATAGAATAAAACTCTCCTACCGAATTGTTTCCTTTTAAAATACAACTTGGATATTTCCAAGTTACAGCAGAACCAGTTTCTACTTGTGTCCAAGAAACTTTTGCATTCGTTTCGCAAAGAGCTCTTTTGGTTACAAAGTTAAAAACGCCCCCTTTTCCGTTTGCATCTCCAGGATACCAGTTCTGAACGGTAGAATATTTTATTTCTGCGTCGTCCATTGCAATCAATTCAACAACAGCCGCGTGCAATTGATTTTCATCTCTACTTGGTGCTGTACAACCTTCTAAATAACTTACATAACTTCCTTTGTCTGCAACAACTAATGTTCTTTCAAACTGTCCGGTTCCTCCTTCATTAATTCTAAAATATGTTGATAATTCCATCGGACAACGAACGCCTTTTGGAATGTAACAGAAAGATCCGTCAGAAAAAACTGCCGAATTTAATGCTGCATAAAAATTGTCGGAAGTAGGAACAACAGTTCCTAAATGTTTTCTCACCAATTCTGGATGTTCTTGAATTGCTTCCGAAATCGGCATAAAAATAATGCCTTTTTCACCCAATGTTTTCTTAAAAGTGGTGGCAACAGAAACAGAATCTATGACAATATCTACCGCAACATTTGACAAACGTTTTTGTTCGTCTATAGAAATTCCTAGTTTTTTAAATGTCTCTAATAAATCAGGATCCACTTCGTCCAAACTATTTAATGTTGGTTTCTTTTTTGGCGCGGAATAATAGGCAATTTCTTGAAAATTTGGTTTTGGGTACTTTACATTTGCCCAATCTGGCTCTTCCATTTTCTCCCAAACTCTAAACGCTTCAATTCGCCAATCGGTCATCCATTGTGGTTCGTTTTTCTTTTTAGAAATAGCACGAACAACATCTTCGTTTAACCCTTTTGCAAATTTATCGCTTTCTATATCTGTATAAAAACCATATTCGTATTCCTTGGTTTTTAATTCTTCTCTTAAATTATCTTCTGTGTACTTACTCATTGTTAGTTTATAATGTTAAAAAGTTAAAAGTTTATAAAGTTGAGTGTAGGTATTTTAATAATCCACTAATCAATTTTGAAACTTCATTTATTTTTAACTTTAGTTCTTCAAACTCTTTTTTACTTATATAATTTAAATCAAATGCTAAATACAATTGCGAACGAACTTCGCCTGCCGATGCTTTAGCTATGTATAAAAATCGAATAAATTCTTTTGTTGTCTGTCTTTCAAATCCTTCAGCTATATTAGATGAAATAGAAACAGATGCTCTTCTTATTTGATCTCTTAATCCAAAGTCTTTAGAAAATAAATCGTTTGAATTGGTTACTTTATAAATTATTACATTTAATTCTCTTGCTTTTTGCCATGAAATGATTTCTTCAAAAGAACTAAACTTTGCCATTATTTTAAAAACTTTTTAACTTTAATACTTTCAACTTTATAAACTGAAAGATTCTCCGCACCCGCAAGTTCTATTCGCGTTTGGATTATTAAATACAAAACCTGTTCCGTTTAAACCTCCAGAATATTCTAGTGTTGTTCCAACTAAATACAAGAAACTTTTTTTATCAACAATAATTTTTACATCATTATCTTCAAAAATTTTATCGCCTTCAGCTTGATTTTTATCAAACGTTAAATCGTATGATAAACCAGAACAACCTCCACTTTTTACACCAACACGCACAAAGTCTTTGGATGTGTCAAAACCATCATCAGCCATTAATTCTATGACTTTTTTCTTAGCGATATCTGAAACTTTTATCATAATTCTTATATAGATTAAATCCAAATTAGATGCAAATATACTGACAAAATATGATTTTCTCCTTCTTTTAACATGAATAAAATTGATTGTTTGATTGCTAAAATTAATGGCTGGTTGCACAAAACAGAAACTTTGTTAACGAACTGTTAAAAAAGTGCTATAAACTTTGTAAACAAGGAATTAAACTTACTTTTATTCCATCACTAAAACAAACCAAATGAAACGCATTTTTACCGCAATCGTATTTTTAATTGCTACTCAAATTACCGCACAAGAAAACCCTTGGTCAGAAGACTTAATTACTGTTCCTGTGAAGACCAATTATCAAAAAACTTCTACCTACGCAGAAGTAATGTCTTTTATTGCCGCATTACAGAAAAAATCTGACTTAATGCATGTAGAATACATGGCAACTAGTAAAGAAGGTAAAAAAATTCCAATGGTCATTTTGGCAAATCCAAAAATTACAACGCCCGCTGAAGCAAAAGCTTCTGGAAAACCCGTAATCTATATTCAAGGAAATATTCATTCAGGAGAAGTTGAAGGAAAAGAAATTGCTCAACAAATGATGCGCGATATTTTATTGGGTGATAAAAAGTATTTATTAGAAAATCAGATTTTAATTTTCGCCCCGATTTACAACACAGATTCTAACGACAAAATGAAACAAGGAAGAAGACCCTCGCAAGAAGACAGTCCTGTTGAAGTTGGAATTAGAGCTAACAGTCAAGGTTTGGATTTAAATAGAGACGGAGTTAAAATGGAAGCCTTTGAAACTACTGGATTAATCAAAAATGTAATTTTAAAATGGGATCCAGAAATGTTGGTAGATTTACACACAACAAACGGAACTTGGCATGGTTACGGAATTACCTACGCACCAAGTTACCATTATGCTGGTGAAAAAGCGCCGTATGATTTTACTTGGAACCAACTTTTACCAGAAGTAACAAAAAATATCGATAAAAATTACAAAGTAAAAATTGGTCCTTACGGATATTATTCCACAAAACAAGGTTGGCCGCCAACTTCAATTTACACGTATAATCATCATCCAAGATATATTGTAAACCAAATGGGATTGCGTAATAAAATCGGAATTTTAAGTGAAGCTTTTGCACATGACCGGTTATATACTAGAATGAATTCAACTTACGGATTTGTTGCAGAAATTTTAGAATTTACACATAAAAATGGTAAAAAAATGATGGCAATTAATGCGCAAGCAGAAAAAGATGCCATTCAAAATGTGATTGAAAATGCAGGAAAATCTAAAAAAGGTGTTCGTTTTAAAATGGTTGCTTTAGATAAAAAAATAGAAAACTATAGAACCTACGATTACATTCCGTTCGTTAAAAAAGACGGAAAGAAAGGATATTTACGTTCTGGAAAAATTATCGATGTACCAAATGTAACCAACATTTCAAAATTTGAAGCAACCGTTAACACCACTTTACCAAGAGGGTATTTTTTACCAAAATCAATGAAATCAATTGTTGAACTTCTTAGAAAGCAAGGCATAAAAGTTACCGAACTAAAAAATCGTAAAAGAGCAGTTGGAGAAGTATTTATGGTTGAAAAACTACACAATGCTAGTCGTAAATTTGAAGGACATAATATGGCAACTGTTGAAGGAAAATATGTTGCAAAAACGCAAACTTTTAAAAAAGGAGATTATTGGATTGACATGGCGCAACCTTTAACAAATTTAGCTTTTTACATGTTAGAACCACAATCTGATGACGGCTTAGTTTCATGGAATTTCTTTGATGACTATTTAAAAGCACAAGGCGTAGAAACAAAATCAGTAGCCTATCCTGTTTTTAAATATTATTCGGTAAAATAAAACAAAAAGCATGTCTGTTCGAGCGCAATCGAGAACTCTAAGTTACTCGATTATTATAAAAACAAGTTTCGACTCCGCTCAACCAGACAAAAGGTTAAAACATCTTTTAAACAAGCACTTTTTATGCTTTAAAAACAAATAGAATTGCTGTATCTTTGCGGCATGATTGAAGATAAAAACCAAGATAAAACCTCATTGTCTGAATTAGGAGAATTCGGATTGATAAATCATTTAACAAAGCATTTTAACACAAAGCATTCATCAACAATAAAAGCTGTTGGAGATGACGCTGCTGTATTAGACGCGTCAGAAAAACAAACTTTAATTACAACCGATTTGTTAATTGAAGGTGTTCATTTTGATTTGAGTTATATGCCGTTAAAACACTTAGGTTACAAGGCGGTAATGGTTAATTTATCTGATGTATATGCTATGAATGGAACCGCAGAACAAATTACAGTTTCTCTTGCGGTTTCTAATCGTTTTCCCTTGGAAGCAATTGAAGAATTGTATGCGGGAATTCAATTGGCTTGTGAAACATATAATGTCGATTTAATTGGTGGAGATACCACTTCATCAACAACTGGAATGTTGATTTCAATTACTGCAATTGGGAAATCAGCAAAAGAAGATGTTGTATATAGAAATGGCGCAAAAGACACTGATTTAATTGTGGTTTCTGGGGATTTAGGAGCTGCATATTTAGGGTTGCAAGTGTTAGAAAGAGAAAAGCAAGTTTTTAAAGTTGATCCAAACAATCAACCAGATTTAGATAATTACACGTATTTAATTGAGCGTCAATTAAAACCAGAAGCACGAAAAGATGTTGCTGGATTGTTAAAAGAACTAGAGGTAAAACCGACTTCTATGATTGATGTTTCTGACGGATTATCCTCAGAAATTATGCACCTTTGCTCGCAATCCAAAGTTGGATGTAAATTGTATGAAGATAAATTCCCGTTAGATCCGCAAGTAATTTCTACTTGTGAAGAATTTAATATGGATTCTACCATGATTGCTTTAAGCGGAGGCGAAGATTACGAATTGTTATTTACAGTTCCCATTGCTGATTTTGATAAAATAAAAGGAAATCCGAATTTTTCTATTATTGGTCATATTACTGAAGAAAGTCAAGGAATGAATTTAGTTACACGCGCCAACCAAGAAATTGAATTAAAAGCGCAAGGTTGGAATGCATTGAAAGAGTAATATCACTATAAAAATTAAAAATTTTTAGGAAACTTTTCTTGAACAACTTTTAACAGTACATCTGCTGTTAATGGTTTGTTCATAAAGCCAGAAACATAACCAAATCTTTTTGATTTTTCTATATCATCTAGATTTCTTGAAGTAGTAAGCATCATCACAACTATTTTTCCTTGTTGGTCTTTTTTAAGTTTTTTGTAATGTTCAAGAAACTCCCACCCATTCATAGAGGGCATATTAATATCTAAAAAAATGAGATCTGGCTGAGGATGAATTCCGTTTATTGAAGACTCTAAATAATCTAGAGCCTCTTGTCCACTCTGCACAGCAACACATTTTTCTGCGCAGTTTGCTTTTTTAATCATTAATTGATGCAGGAAATTAGTAGATCCATTATCGTCTATTAATAAAATACAATTTAGTTTTTCTTTCATTTTTTTAGGTTTGGAATGTTGAAATAAAATGTACTACCATGGTTTGGTTTTGACTCTACCCAAATTTCACCTTTGTGTAGTTCAATAATCTTATTACAATGCGCTAGACCTATACCTGTGCCCTTATATTTGTCTGTTGAATGTAATCTTTGGAAGATAGCAAAAATTCTTTTTTTAAACTTTTCGTCAATACCAATTCCATTGTCTTTTACAGCAAATGTAAAACCATTATCTTTTATTGCAAATATTTCAATGATTGGTTTTGTGTTTGAATTTCGAAATTTTATTGCATTGCTAATAAGGTTTTGAAACAATAATCGTAATTCTGTTTTGTATGCATAAAGTTCTGGAAGTTTTTCTATTTTTAAAATTGCACCACTATCTTTAATAGTTGAAGCTATATCACTTTTTACTTCTTCCAACAACGTGTTACAGTCAATTTTTATCAACTCTGGATTTTTACCAATTCTTCCATAATCTAGCAAACCTTTTACTAGCTTACTCATTCTTTCTGCAGCATCTTTTATATAACCTAAACTTTTCTGGCCTACTTCATCAAATTGATCTCCATAATTTTCGTTTAATAAATTTACAAAACCAGTAAGTGTTTGAAGAGGTTCTTGCAAATCATGAGAAGCTATATATGTAAACTGTTCTAGTTCTTTATTTTTGTTTTTAATATCGTTAAAACTATTATTTAATGAAACAGACATTTTGTTAAATACCCTTGTTAATTCTGCTATTTCATCATTTCCTAAAACAGCAACTTGCGTATTGTGTATACCGTTGGCTAAACTTTTAGCCCCAATCATAAGCCTTTTTAAAGGCCTTAAAATGCTTCTAGTAACTCTTAAAGAAAATAGCAGTCCTATAATTATAAAAAACAGGGTAGATAATAGTAAAATTTTAGAACTATCTTTAAGCTTATTTGATAAATTAATAAAACCTTGTTCGGATTTTTTAGTGTAATCTCTTTCCAAAAGAGCAATTTCATGGTCTAAAGCAAGAGAATTATTAGTTGCTTTTTCTAGAAATTTTTTGGCTTTTTCTATTTTAGTTTTGTCATCATAATCTTTAGAAGTTACAAGTAATGCATTAATATTTATAGAGTGGCTTTCAAGTTTCTTAGTATTCTCTATAATAGAATCTATACTTTTTCCATATAAATCTTGAATTTCTTTTTCCTCTTTTAATTTTGAAATTAATAACCTAAAATAAGGAAAATCTACATTTGATACTTGTTTTATTTTATTTGTTAAAAGACTGTTTTTTGCATTTGATACTTTATTATTTAGCTTTAATAAAAGCATTTTGTTTGCATTTCTATATTTATTAAACAAATTAACCTTAGGTTTAATTTCTTTAGTTAATTTTTCATACGCATTTTCTGCACTTGAATTTATAGAATTGGTTAAAAAAAGCTGAATTATTATAATCATCATAAATAATCCATAACCTGTAAAAATCTTATATTTTATTTTCTTAAATTTAAACAACTTCTTACTCTTTTATGTTTGTGAATTTTCCTTTTGATTTGTATTCGTATAATGAAAAATATATTCCACTGGAAGCACCATTCGATTTAATAGAAATATTACCACAAACACCTTCAAAATAATGTACATTTAAAAGTTTTTTTCTT
This sequence comes from Polaribacter huanghezhanensis, assembly GCF_030444335.1. Classification (NCBI taxonomy): domain Bacteria; kingdom Pseudomonadati; phylum Bacteroidota; class Flavobacteriia; order Flavobacteriales; family Flavobacteriaceae; genus Polaribacter; species Polaribacter huanghezhanensis. The sequence continues at coordinate 671,140 of NZ_CP128595.1, forward strand.
AGCCAAGAATCGAAATCATTATTTTTTGTATTGGTAATATTATAATTTTTAAGCACACTTAGCAATATATTTGCAGCATCATAAGCTTGCATAGGAGGCCAAACAGAAAAAGGCTTTTCTTTAAATTTTGATTGATAATTATTTAAGAAATCTTGGGCAGGCACATAGTTTCCATTTTGTGGTGTAAAAAATATAAATTCTGTACCAATAATTGCGCCATCAGAATTTTCATAGTAGTCTTCTTGTAGCAAAACTGTAGATCCAAAAAATTTAGATTCTATACCTAATTCTCTAGCTTGTTTCATAGCAAAACCATACTCTTTATATCCCAAAAAAACATAAGCATCATAATCTTCTGCTTTATATTCTGTTAGTTCTTTCATAAAGTTTGTTTTCTCTTTTTTAAAAGACACTACTTTTGTTTCTATTCCCTCTTTTTTTAATATTTCTTTACAGGTAAAAGCACCTAAATACATAAAGTTATTTGGGTAATGTATAATAATTACCTTTTTAAAATCTAAATCAATAATTCTATTAGCTATTAAACTGTGAGCTTCTTCTGTGGATTTGGCTATTTTAAAAACATTTTCATTTAACTTGTTTAAAGCAGTGTCATTATTACAAGGGTTTATAATAATAACTTTATCCTCTTTAGCTTTTTCACTAATAGCAATAGTACCATCTGTATTGCTAATAAATAACACTTTAATTTTATGTTCTTTTCTTAGTTTCTCATAAGCAATTAAGCCTTTTTCTTTATCCCATTGATCATCTTCTATAAATAAATCAACTTTTGGCTCATTACTTAATCTTGTTTCATTGTATTCTTCTACAGCAAGTTGAATTGCTTTAGAGGGAGCAATACCCAAATCCGTAGCTCTTGTTGTTAAAGGACCTATATAGCCAATGTTTATAGTTTCAACTTTAGATTGACAAGCCATAAAAAAAATCAACACAAAAAAGATAGAAAGAACTCCTAACCTTTTTAAAATGTTTTTATTATTATTCATACTATTTTTTTTAAAATGTTACTTTATATTCTAGTCCATAACCTAAACCTGATTGCTTTTTTGTAAAAAACTGATTAACTCTATACTCTAAAACAAGATAAAGGCGATCAAAAAATTTGTATCCTAGTTGATGTTCTGTTACCCAAGTAAAAGAAATATTACCATTATTATAATTGATAATTTGATCTGCAAAACCTCCTAAATAAAGTCTATTGTTTAATTTTTTTGAAAATAAATTGATATTATATACATGCTCTAATTGAGTTCCGTATTTTGTTTTTGATTGATTTCTAAACTGAACCATCATTAGATTTATTGAATAAGATAGGTTCATTTTTTTAAAAAAACGATCTAATTTTTTTGTGTTGTTAAATCGCCAACGAAAACCTAGTTTTATATCATCATTTTGTTCACCTTTTCTTAAAACATATTGCATAGTAATGTCTAAGGGAGATTTTTTAGTAATTTTATAACGCAAATTATGTTCAGCATACGTAGTCGCTAAATCTGGAGAGCCCAAAAAACCATCATTATTTGTTAAGGAGAAATACTGAACTCTTTCTGAAAGTTGCAACAGAATATTATAGGTTAAAGTGTTAAAGTTTCGAGTATCATTATAGATGTTAAAATCTACAAAGCCTTTTACTTTAAATGGATCTTTACTAGTTTGTGCAGAAACACTTTTACTATTTAATAGTAATAAAAGTAGAAGAATAAATTTAAATACTGAGTAAAACTTAGTATTTATGTTTTTTTTGGGAGGTAGCTTCATGAAAAAAAATAAGCCTCTACAAAGAAAAAACGGATAGAATCTTTTTAGAAATTTACCAAATATAATAAAAAAAACATAAATAAACAAAATCAAGTAAAAAAATGAAGTAAAGTAAGTACCAAATCTTGTTTGTTTTCAATATGACTCATGTGTCCATTAGGAAAAACTACCAACTCAGAATTTGTGTTTTTTGCTTCTTTTACAGAATTTTTATAATCTAAAACAGGATCTTTTTTACCAATAATTAATAATTTTTTACATGGTAAATTCCGTAAAACAGCTTCTCTGTTTGGTCTAATTTTCATACCTTCTTGGCAAGCAATATATCCTTGAAGTGGTGTTTGTAATGCTTCTTGTAAAGCAACTTTCATTTCGTCTTTAAAAACAGTTCTACTTTGTTCACTAAACAAATTGGTGAAAGACATTTGCACCATATTTTTAAAATTCTTCTGCACTAATCTATTTGCTCGTGTTCTCAATGCTTTTCGCTCATCATCATCAGCCAAAGAAGTGGAGTTCATCAAACACAAACCTTTTACTTTCTGTGGCTTTTTCTCTGCAAACGCCAGCGCAACATATCCGCCCATAGAATGTCCAACTAAAATTGATTTTTGAATTTTCAGGTATTTTAAAACTGCTTCAACTGCTTCTGCCATCAATTCCATAGAATGGATATACCCAATACATTCTGTGTTTCCATGACCTAATAAATCAATACAAATAATTTTATTTCGCTTAGAGAGCTCCTTTGCAACTGATTTCCACATAAAAGAATTCTCTAAAAATCCATGCAAAAACACAATTGCAGCACCTTTTCCTGTTGATGAAAAAAAAATTTTAGTATTTTTATAGACGATATTATTTTGCATTGAACAAAAATATGTATCTTTATTGAGGTTCTTTAAATTAAATTTTAAAATGTTTACATCACCTTTTAAAAATATTACAGCAAAAACTAAAAAGAAATTAACGTTTAGTCTTTTTTATCTTTTTATAATAAGTGCTGTTGTTTTAAAGTATTTTAATGTTTATTTAGATACTGCATCTGCTCCCTACGGAATTTTTTCTTTTGAAATGGCCGGTAACCTTGATAAATCTATGGAAATCATCAACTCCTGGTCTCCTTTATCAAAAACATTTGCTGGTTTGAGTTTGGGATATGATTTTTTTTTCTTACTGATTTATACTTTATTTATTTCGCTTTTAATTCATAAAGTAAACGAGCGTTTATGGATTGGAAAACCTTTTTACAAAATTGGTAAATTACTCATTTGGGGTATGTTTTTTTCGGCAATTTGTGATGTTGCAGAGAATGTATCGTTAATCAAATTATTGATTGGAAGTTATAAACAATATTGGTCTTCAATAGCCTTTACTTCTGCGATTGTGAAATTTACGATGATTGGTATTTCTCTTTTATATCTTATTTCTAATACTGTTTTATTACTTTTCAAGAAATCTTCTTAAGTTGAATAAAACAAAAGAAATCTTTATCGTTGGTTTTGCGTTATTTTCTATGTTTTTTGGTGCAGGAAACTTAATTCTTCCTCCTTTTTTAGGGGTTCAGTCTGGAGAAAGTTGGCACTTGGTTGCCCTTGGTTTTTTTGTTACCGCAGTTATTATTCCGATTTTCGGAATTATCGCGCATGCGCGTTTACAAGGAACGATGTTTGATTTTGGAAAAAAAGTATCACCAACATTTAGTGCTACTTACTGTTTCATTGTGTATGCAATATCGATTACATTGCCCGCACCAAGAACCGCTTCTGTAACACACGAAATGGCAATTGCACCCTTTTTTGGAACTTCATCCTTACTAACAAGTACTATTTATTTTGTATTGGTTTTTGTGTTTGTAATGAATCGTTCTAAAATCTTAAACCTCATCGGAAAGTTCTTAACGCCGTTAATTATCATCATTTTATTAGCTGTTATTTTTATCGGAATTACCTCAAATCCAGAAGCAATAAATCCATCAACTTTTAAAACCCCTTTTGTAAGTGGTTTGTTAGAAGGGTATCAAACTTTTGATGCTATTGGGGCTGTTGTTATTGGTGGAGTTTTAGTGATCTCTATGAACTTTAAAAAAGAAACTTCTTTTGAAGTAAAGAAAGAGCTCATTTCTAAAGCCGGAATTGTTGCCGGAATTGGCTTACTTATTATTTATACAGGTTTAATTTATAGCGGTGTTCTTTTTAGCAATTCTTTTGCTAAAAATGCAACCAGAACAGAAATTTTAACCAGTTTAAGTACACAAACATTAGGAAATATTGGCACCACTTTTTTAAGTGTTTTAGTAGCGTTGGCTTGTTTTACAACTGGAGTTGGAATTGTAACTGGTACTTCAGATTATTTTAAAGGATTGTTTAACAACTCACAAAAAGCGTATACAATTACTGCAATTATTGGCTGTGTTTTAGGCGTTTTAATTGGCCAGTTTGATGTGCATTATATTATTGTAATTGCACTCCCAGCATTGATGTTTATTTATCCTATAACCATCATTTTAATTTTACTAAATGTATTGCCAGAAAAAGTAGCGTCTCCAACTGTTTTTAAAGCTGTAGTCGGAATTACCTTTTTATTTAGTATTCCAGATTTTTTAAAGTTTATTATCAACCCAGAGAGGTTAACAAGAATTCAAAGTTATATTCCTTTATCTGAATTTAGTTTGGGTTGGGTTTTGCCAGCAATTCTAATTTTTATAGTTGTGAATGTTTATAAAAACTTTAGGACAAAAACTGCGTAGTTTTTTAAATCAAAAAAAGCGAGTTTTCACTCGCTTCATTTATATTTTTATTTAAAAATTATTGATTCATTAAATCTTCAATTTCTTCTGTTATAATCGGAATATTACGCATCAAATTAAAGGGCTCTCCTTTTTCTTGAATCACCACATCGTCTTCTAAACGAATTCCCATATTTTCTTTAGGAATATAAATTCCAGGTTCAACCGTAAAAACCATATTTGCTTTCATGGGCGTTTTTAAAGCACCATAATCGTGCGTGTCTAATCCCATATGATGCGATGTTCCGTGCATAAAATATTTTTTATACGCTGGCCAGTTTTTATCTTCATTTTGCACATCAGCTTTATCAATCAAGCCTAAACCTAACAATTCTGAAGTCATGATTTTACCAACTTCTTTATGATATTCCGCCCAAATTGTTCCTGGAACTAGCATTTTTGTAGCATCGTTTTTAACTCTATTTACAGCGTTATAAACAGCTCTTTGTCTGTCTGTAAAACATCCGCTTACCGGAATTGTACGTGTCATATCAGAAGAATAATTTGCGTATTCTGCGCCAACATCCAACAACAACATATCGCCCGCTTTACATTGCTGATTATTTTCTATATAATGCAACACACAAGCATTGTAACCAGAACCAACAATTGGCGTGTATGCAAATCCCTTAGAACGATTTCTTAAAAATTCGTGCATAAATTCTGCTTCAATTTCATACTCCATAATACCAGGTTTTACGAATCCTAAAATTCTTCTAAATCCTTTTTCTGTTATATTACATGCTGTTTGCAATAACTCTAATTCTTGTGGTTCTTTTACGCCGCGAATACTTTGTAAAATCGGAAAACTTTTTGCCCAATTATGCGCAGGAAATTTATCTTTAACGCTTTTTATAAATCGATCTTCTCTACTTTCTAATTGTACCGATTGGCGATAATGTTCGTTGGTATTAAAATAAATTGTTTCTGCTTCAGTCATCAAATCAAAAAAGACTTTGTCAAAATCGCTTAACCAATACACCGTTTTTATTCCTGATGTTTTTGTTGCTTGCTCTTTATTTAACTTAGCTCCTTCCCAAACTGCAATATGATCGTTTGTTTCTGTTACAAATAAAATTTCTCTGTGCTTTTTATCTAAGGCATCTGGAAATAACAACAACATACTTTCTTCTTGATCTACACCGCTTAAATAAAAAATATCTCTATGCTGATGAAAAGGCAATGTACTATCCGCGCCCGTTGTAAAGGTATCGTTTGAGTTGAAAACTGCAATTGATTTTGGTTTCATTTGAGCAGTAAACTTTGCTCTATTTTTTATAAAAAGAGGATTATCTATTAAGTGATATTTCATGAGTAAAAGTGTTTAGAAGAACAAATGTAGTAATTTATACAACGAAGATTTGTGCATTTCTTTGAAAATTCTAATATAATTTTATCCTAAAATAAGTACAATATTTTCAAGGATAATTGATTTTCAAATGGTTATAAAAATAAAAAAAAGATAAAAATTGAAAAAATAAAATAAAATAATCTATTTATTACTTATAAAATAGTATCTTTGCGGCTAATATTATTTTAATTATTATTACAATGAGTAAAGGTACAGTAAAATTTTTCAATGAATCTAAAGGATTTGGATTCATCACTGAAGAAGACAACAACAAAGAACATTTTGTACACATTTCTGGATTAATCGATGAGATTAGAGAAGGTGATGATGTAGAATTTGACTTACAAGAAGGTAGAAAAGGAATGAACGCAGTTAACGTAAAAGTTATCTAAGATATACACTTTTTTTTATTAAAAAACGCCTATCAATTTATTTGATAGGCGTTTTTGGTTCTATAAAGTTGTCTAAAATTATCTTCTTTTACTACTATCTCTTCTAGAAGAACGATTGTCATTTCGTTTTCTATTATTATTTGTAGGCTTTTTTGAAGAATTTCTAGGTGCGTGATTTTTCTTCTTTGGTTTATTAGAATTTGGTTTACCAGGTTCTGTTGTGTTATTTGGCTCAAAACCCTCAACAACTTCTGACTCTAATTTTTGCCCTAATAATTTTTCTATTTGTCTAACATACTCCATTTCTTCAATACAAACCAAAGACAAGGCTTCTCCTTTTGCACCAGCTCTACCTGTTCTACCAATTCTGTGCACATAATCTTCAGGAATATTTGGCAATTCAAAATTGATTACATGTGGCAATAACGGAATGTCTAAACCACGTGCTGCGATATCGGTTGCTACTAAAACACGAATGTCGTTGGTTTTAAATTGCGCCAACGCTTTTGTTCTAGCTCCTTGACTTTTATTTCCATGAATAGCAGCTGCAGAAATTTTACTTTCAATTAATTTTTTTGTAAGCTTGTTTGCGCCGTGTTTGGTTCTTGTAAAAACCAATACTTGTTTCCAATTCCCATCAGTAATTAACTTTGTAATTAATGTTGTTTTTTGTCCTTTATCTACGCGATATACTTTTTGATCTACTTTTTCTGCCGTAGAATTTTGCGGTGTAGCTTCTACTAAAACAGGATTGTGAAGAATTTTTGCAGCCAAGTCTTTTATCTCTCTAGAAAAAGTTGCAGAAAATAATAAGTTTTGACGCTTTGCAGGCATCAAGCTCATAATCTTTTTGATATCTCTTAAAAAACCCATGTCCAACATTCTGTCGGCTTCATCCAACACTAAAATCTCCACTCTTTTTAAAGACAAGGCATTTTGATTTTCCAAATCCAACAATCTTCCCGGAGTTGCCACCAAAACATCAACTCCTTGTCTAATGGTTGCTATTTGGGCTTTTGCTTTTACACCTCCAAAAACCACAGTAGATTTCATATTTAAATAAGCGCCGTAATCTCTAACATTGTCATAAACCTGAGCAGCCAATTCTCTTGTTGGTGTTAATATTAACGCTCTAATCGGTCTAAATTTATCACTTCTTGTAGCGTCTAAAATCTGTAACATTGGCAACGTAAATCCAGCTGTTTTCCCTGTTCCCGTTTGGGCAGATGCTAAGACATCTTTTCCTTCTAAAATTAAAGGAATTGCTTTTTTTTGAATTGGAGACGGAGTTTTATACCCTTGTTTTTCAACAGCTTTTAACAAAGCGCTGTTTAATCCTAATGATTGAAATGACATAAATGTGTTTTATAAAATGACGTATGAGAGAAAATGTCATTTAAGAATTTATGCAAAGATACATTGAATTCTATTGGATATGATAACATTTTGTTAAAACTAAAAATTGTATCCTCAGAATTTTTGTTATCTATTTTACAAATACTAACTTAGGCCACCAAACAACTAATCATGAAAAAATTAACCACTTTTTTTACAGCGTTGCTTTTTGCTTCATTAATGAGTGCTCAGCAAACAACGACTGCGAATCAAATTGAAAAAGCTTTACTTCAAAAAGAAGCTTCCACTAAAAATTCTATTGTTAAAGACATCCTATTTACAAATATTGGCCCAACGGTAATGAGTGGTCGTGTTGCTGATGTAGATGTAAATCCAACCGATCCAACAGAATTTTATGTTGGATACGCTTCTGGAGGATTATGGCACACAAAAAACAACGGAATTACTTTTACTCCGATTATGGATACTTCTCAAACTCAAAATATTGGAGACATTGCAGTAGATTGGAAAAGCAATACGATTTGGGTCGGAACTGGAGAAAAAAATTCATCAAGATCTTCGTATGCAGGAATTGGTATTTTAAAATCTACGGACAACGGAAAAACATGGGAGAATGTTGGGTTGACAGATTCGCATCACGTAAGTAGAATCATCATCAACCCAAAAAATCCCAATGAAGTTTTAATTGCTGTAATTGGACATTTATATTCTTCGAATAAAGAAAGAGGAATTTTTAAAACCATTGATGGTGGTAAAACGTGGAGTAAAAAATTATTCATTGATGAAAATACAGGTTTTATCGATATAGAACCTGCTCCAAACAATTTTAATGTGTTGTACGCTGCTTCTTGGGAACGTGATCGTAAAGCGTGGAATTTTGTAGGAAGTGGATCTAATTCTGCCATTTATAAAAGTATTGATGGTGGAGAAACCTGGAAAAATATTTCTGGAAATGGGTTTCCTACCGGAAGCGGTGTTGGTAGAATTGGCTTAGCAGTGTATGACGAAAATACCGTATATGCACTTCTAGACAGTCAATTTGAATTTAAAGAAGATAAAAGAAAAAACAATCCTATTGCACTTGTGCTAAACAGCGAAGTGTTTCAGCATATTACTTCTGAAGAATTTGTAAATCTTGATAATAAAGACATCGATACCTATTTAAAATCTCGTGGATTTCACGAAAAATACAGAGCTTTAAATATTAAAAACTTTGTACAATCTAATGCTTTATCACCTGGAGAAATTCCTGCTTTTTTACAAAGCAGTCAAGCGGTAACCGCAGCTGCGGTTACAGGAGCAGAAGTGTTTTTAACTACAAATGGTGGAAAATCTTGGGAAAAGAAAAACAAAGAAAAATTAAGTTTGTATTCTTCTTATGGATATTATTTTGGAGAAATTAGAGTTGATCCACAAGATCAAAAAGCTGTTTATATTTTAGGGATTTCGTTGATGAAATCTAAAAATTCTGGAGAAACATTTACATCTATCAGTAGAGAAAATGTGCATTCAGATCATCAAGCTTTTTGGATAAATCCAAAACGTTCAGGGCATTTAATTAATGGAAATGATGGGGGTCTTAATATGAGTTATGATGATGGAGAAAGCTGGACTAAATTAAATTATGCACCAGTTGGTCAATTTTATTCAGTTTTTGCAGATAATGAAAAACCGTACAATGTGTATGGCGGACTTCAAGATAACGGTGTTTGGTTTGGTCCAAACAACGCCAGAATTGATAAAAGGTGGGAAGGTTCTGGCCAAAACCCATATAAATCGATTATGGGTGGAGACGGAATGCAAGTTCAAGTTGATAGCCGAGATCATAATATTGTATATACAGGTTCTCAATTTGGAAGTTATGCTCGTTTAAATTTAGCAAACGGAAAACGCAAGAGTATAACTCCAAAAAGTAAAGTAAAAGGAGAAACGTTCCGTTTTAACTGGCAAACACCCATTTTATTATCACCACACAATCAAGATATTGTCTATTTTGGAAGTAATAAATTACATCGCTCTTTAAACCAAGGAAACGATTGGAGTACCATTTCTGGTGATTTAACTAATGGTGAGAAAAAAGGAAATGTTGCTTACGGAACACTCACAACAATTAGCGAAAGTCCTTTTAAATTTGGACTGATTTACGTGGGTTCTGATGATGGGCTTGTAAACCTAACAAAAGACGGCGGAAATTCTTGGACAAATATTTCAAGTTCACTTCCAAAAAACTTATGGGTTTCTAGAGTGAGTGCATCAGCACATAAAAAAGAACGAGTTTATGTGACATTAAATGGGTATCGTTGGGATGATTTTACATCGTATGTTTATATGTCTGATGATTATGGTGCAACTTGGAAAAATATCGGAAATACCATTCCAACTTCTCCGGTAAATGTGATTAAAGAAGATCCAGAAAACGAACATATTTTATACTTAGGCACAGATAACGGATTGTATGTTACTTTTGATAATGGCGGTTCTTGGAATCCGTTTAGTAATGGATTTCCAAATGTTGCTGTGCATGATTTGGTTATTCAAAAAAGAGATAAAGATTTGGTGGTTGGTACGCACGGAAGAAGTCTTTACAGAGCAAACATTTCTAAATTACAAAGCTTCAATTCTTATAAATCAAAAGCAACTCACTTATTCAATATAGATGCAATTAAATTTTCATCTCGTTGGGGAAGTACAAGATGGGGAACACTATTTACTCCAGAAGTAACTATTTCTTTATTTTCTAGTTCTGCTAAGAAAATAACGGTTTCTGTGTATGCTGATAAAGTATTGGTAAATTCTTTTTCTGTAAATGCAAATAAAGGTTTTACAACAGTTAAATACGATGTTTCTTTTTCTAAAAGCGGAAAAAGAGCTTTTGAAAGAGCAAATAAAAAAACAAAATTAAAAGCAGCACAAAATGGCGTTTTCTATTTACCTAAAGGAACATATACTGTAAAAGTAGACAACGAAGAACAAGTGTTTGAGATAAAATAAACAACTCTCTTTTACGAGAACTAAACCTAGAAATCAGTACTTTTATCTTATGAAAAAAGTGCTGATTTTTTATTGTGTTCTTTTTAGCCTTCAAGGGTTTTCTCAAACTGATTGGCAAGCGTTTAAAAAATTATCTTGTGCAGAAAAAACGTGGATAATTTTTCACCCATTTAAAGCAAAAAAAGCATTTAAAATTTCTAAAGAAGCACAAAGAGTTTCAGATTCAATTGCAAAAACACCTTTATTAGATGGTGATAAAAGGAGCGGACAAGTAGATGCTTTTCGGCATGCCTATTGGATGGCGCGTTTGCATCAAGAAATTGGAAAAAATGCTGCATTAAAATTGGGAAAAGCACACGAAAAAAGCAATTATCAACAATACAAAAAAGGGCAATTAGAATACGGAGAAGTTCCTGATAAGATTTCTTCAGAAATGGATTTATTCAACAACACTGTTGGTGTTACATATACCGAAAAAGGAATTCCGTATCCAAAAAACGGCTTGATTTATAGAATTGTAAATGGCATTTTAGCAGGAAACTATAAGGTCATCAAAAAAGACAAAAAAAGAAATTATGTAACTTGTGATGATCAAATTATTTCTCAAAAAGATCTCAAAGGAAAATGGAAAAATGAGAAGTGTTTGATAAACTCTAACTAGTAATTTATTTAAACAAATTCTAAATATTACAGAAAACAAAAAAGTTCTTTGCTTTAACTAAGCATTAGCCGTAAATTTGTACCAATTCTTAACTAACAAAAAATGAGCGGAATCTTAAATTCTTCAATTGCCAGAAAGTTTGCCATGGCACTTTCGGCATTCTTTTTAATGTTATTTTTATTACAACACTTTGTTATAAATCTAACATCTATATTTCCAAACAACGGAAAAACCTTTAACGAATTGTCTCAATTCATGGGAACCAACGCTATCGTACAATATGTAATTCAGCCTGTTTTAATTTTTGGTGTTGTTTTTCATTTTGTGATGGGATTTGTTTTAGAAATTAAAAACAACAACGCAAGAGCTATTAAATATGCTAAAAATAATGGCGCTGCAAATTCTACTTGGATGAGCAGGAATATGATCTGGACAGGTTTGGCCATTTTAGCGTTTATTGTCTTGCATTTTATCGATTTTTGGTTTCCAGAAATCAATACCAAGTTTATCCAAGGAGATTGGTCTGGAATGCACAATGGACAATTGCGATACTTTCATGAGCTACAAGAAAAATTTGTAAATCCTGCAAGAGTTGGAGCTTATGTTGTTGCATTTGTATTCTTAGCACTGCACCTTTTACACGGATTTAACTCGGCTTTCCAATCAGTTGGAGCAAATAATAAATATACTAAAGGATTGAAAACTTTTGGTAAACTATATGCAATCATAATTCCGTTAGGGTTTATTGTTATTGCTTTATTTCATCATTTCAATCACTAATACAAAAACCGTATGGCAACTTTAGATTCAAAAATACCAAAAGGCCCATTAAAAGATAAATGGACAACCTATAAAGACAAAATAAATTTAGTAAACCCCGCCAACAAACGTAATATTGATATTATTGTGGTTGGTACCGGTTTAGCTGGTGGATCTGCTGCTGCAACTTTAGCAGAATTGGGTTACAATATAAAAGCATTTGCATATCAAGATTCGCCACGTAGAGCACATTCAATTGCAGCTCAAGGTGGAATAAATGCAGCAAAAAATTATCAAGGTGATGGCGATTCTTTTTACCGATTATTTTACGATACAGTAAAAGGAGGAGATTACCGTTCAAGAGAAGCAAACGTATATCGTTTGGCAGAAGTTTCTGCAAATATCATCGATCAATGTGTAGCACAAGGAGTTCCTTTTGCTCGTGATTATGGTGGATTGTTAGACAACAGATCTTTTGGTGGAGTTTTAGTTTCTAGAACTTTTTACGCAAAAGGGCAAACGGGTCAACAATTATTATTAGGAGCGTACTCTGCAATGAATCGTCAAATTGCTCGTGGAAAGATTGAAATGTTCAATCGTCATGAAATGTTAGACGTTGTAAAAGTGGATGGAAAAGCACGTGGAATTATTGCTCGTAACTTAATTACTGGAGAAATTGAACGTCATTCTGCACATGCAGTTGTAATTGCTTCTGGCGGATACGGAAATGTGTATTTCTTATCAACCAACGCCATGGGGTCTAATGCAACAGCTGCCTGGAAAATTCATAAAAAAGGCGCGTATTTCGCAAATCCTTGTTATACACAAATTCACCCAACCTGTATTCCGCGTTCTGGAGATTATCAATCAAAATTAACATTGATGTCAGAATCTCTTAGAAATGATGGACGTATTTGGGTTCCTAAAAAGATGGAAGACGTAATGGCGATTAGAGAAGGTCGTAAAAAACCAACTGATTTGTCTGAAGATGAAAGAGATTATTATTTAGAAAGACGTTATCCTGCATTTGGAAATTTAGTGCCTCGTGATGTTGCATCTAGAGCAGCAAAAGAGCGTTGTGACGCTGGTTATGGTGTAAATGCTACTGGAGAAGCGGTGTATTTAGATTTTAAAACTGCCATAGAACGTTACGGAAAAGAACAAGCAAAATTACATCATATTTCGAATCCTACAGCACAGCAAGTGTATGATCTAGGAAAAGAAATTGTTGAAGAAAAATACGGAAACTTATTCCAAATGTATGAGAAAATCGTTGACGAAAACCCATACAAAACCCCAATGATGATTTATCCTGCAACACACTATACGATGGGTGGTGTTTGGGTGGATTACAATTTAATGACAACCGTTGATGGGCTGTATTGTATTGGGGAAGCAAACTTCTCTGATCACGGAGCAAATAGATTGGGAGCTTCTGCTTTAATGCAAGGTTTGGCTGATGGTTATTTTGTATTGCCTTATACTATCGGAGATTATTTATCTCATGATATTAGAACTGGAAAAATATCAACAGATACGAAAGAGTTTGAAGCAGCAGAAAACGAAGTAAAAGAACGTTTAAATTTCTTTATCAATAATAAAGGAGAACATTCTGTAGATTATTACCACAAACAATTAGGAAAAATTATGTGGGACAAAGTTGGAATGGCTCGTAATGCAAAAGGATTGACAGAAGCAATGGCAGAAATTAAAGAATTACGTGAAGACTTCTGGAAAAATGTGAAAGTTCCTGGAGATTTAAATGAAATGAATCCTGAGTTAGAAAAAGCAGGTAGAGTTGCAGATTTCTTAGAATTAGGAGAGTTGTTTGCTAAAGATGCTTTAATGAGAGAGGAATCTTGTGGAGGTCACTTTAGAGAAGAATCTGTAGAATTAGATGGAGAACAAAAAGGAGAAGCAAAACGTAATGACAAAGATTATGCTTTTGTTGCTGCTTGGGAATACAAAGGAGCACCTGCAGATGCGGTGTTGCACAAAGAAGAATTAGAGTTTAACGACATTGAATTAAAACAACGATCTTATAAATAAGACACCAATTGATTAATGTAGCAATGTAACAATTGGTACATTTTCAAATTGATCCATTTTCAAATTGATAATTATGAACCTTACATTAAAAATCTGGAGACAGAAAAGCGCTAAAGATAAAGGGCAAATGGTTGAGTACAAAGTGACTGAAATTTCAGAACACATGTCATTCTTAGAAATGATGGATGTATTGAACGAACAATTAATTAATACTGGAGAAGAACCTGTTGCTTTTGACCATGATTGTAGAGAAGGAATCTGCGGAATGTGTTCGATGTACATCAACGGAGAAGCTCATGGGCCAGACAGAGGAGTTACAACCTGTCAATTACATATGCGTATGTTTAAAGATGGTGATACGATTACCATTGAACCGTTTAGAGCAAAAGCATTTCCTGTAATTAAAGATTTGGTTGTTGATAGAACTTCTTTTGAACGCATACAACAAGCTGGCGGATTTATCTCTGTAAACACTTCTGGCAATACACAAGATGCAAATTCAATTCCAATTTCTAAACATGTTGCAGATGAAGCAATGGATGCGGCAACTTGTATTGGCTGTGGAGCTTGTGTTGCTACTTGTAAAAACTCTTCGGCAATGTTATTTGTTGGCGCAAAAGTTTCTCAATATGCATTATTACCTCAAGGTCAAATTGAAGCAACAGATCGTGTTTTAAACATGGTTGCGCAAATGGACGCTGAAGGTTTTGGAAACTGTACAAATACTGGAGCCTGTGAAGTTGAATGCCCAAAAGGAATTTCTTTAGAAAATATTGCTCGTATGAATAGAGAATATTTAAGCGCAAGTTTAAAAGGGTAAATAAATATTCAAATAATACATTAAAACCACTTAGAATTCTAAGTGGTTTTTTATGGTTTAAATTTTAAATTCAGTGCTAAAAAAAGCCTTTTGATTTATCAAAAGGCTTTTACTATTTTACATTATTTTATTATGGATTGATGGTCCAAGAAACATAGTATTGAGAACCAATTGCTCCAACTCCTGGTGCACTAAAATACTCTTTACCACCTAAATTAGCTCCACCAATTTTTAAGGTTGACTTATATTTTGGCATTCTATAATTTATTTGAGCATCAATTACTGATCTTGCGTCAATTGTTCCGTCATAAAAAGACGATTGCCATAAGAAAGCATCTTGCCATCTAAAGTTTACGTTAAAACCTACGTTTTTAAACACATCAAATTTACCAAACTGCATTTTAAATTTATGCTCTGGAGTATTAAACCCTGCTTCAAAATCTGGGTTACTTGCTCCACTTTCGTTAAACTTAGCATATGTATAATTAAAGCTGATATTGAAACCATCTAAAACTTTAGTTCCAACGCTAATTCCTGCTCCATAAGAATGAATATCGGCATCAGAATTTGTATCAAAAGCCACCCCTTTATAATCTCCGTTACCTAAAGCAATTAAAGCGATTGGAGTAATACCTTGTTGACCTCCTGTAACTGGTCCTAAATCTACAGCATCATTAAGAGCAACACTACCATATAATGGCGCAACCACATTTTCACTTGCAATAAAGTCTTTATACTTATTGTAATAAGCACTAAAATCAATTGTAAATCCTTCTATTAATCCTCTATAACCAACTTCAAAAGCAGTTACGTGTTCTGGTTTTACAAAGTTTACCTTAGATTTCTTTAAAGTTGCAGGATTCCCATAACCAGGAGATCCTGGGGTAGCAAATGCTCCTACAGAACTTGCTGTCCAAGAATTATTATAAGCAGATGTTCCTGTTAATACTTTTGAAGTTCCTATCCCGCTTGTTCCACCAGTAACAGCGTTGATATATCCTGCCAAAGCTGGATTAATTCCTAATGCATATGGAGATGATCTATATCTATTGATATTGTCTGGCGCAGTACCCACTAAGATTCCTGCTCCTGCATCCAATCCAATATATTGATCTTGCGTTGTTGGATTTCTAAATCCTGTTTGGATAGAAGCTCTAAAATTATGGTTTTTGTCTTCACCTGCAGCATACGCTAATGATAATCTTGGAGAAACATTTCCGTTAAAGTTTTGTGCTTTGTCATATCTTCCAGAAGCAGTAATTTTTAACCTGTCGTCCATTAATTTCTTTTGACCTTGAACATATGCTCCATATTCATTATAATTTATAGCTCCATCATAATCTGTAAAGATTGTTCCATGAGAGTTTAAAGAATATTGTCTAAAAGATCCACCAACTTGTACCTCTGCAAAATCGATATAATCTCTTAAATTTAAGTTTGCGTCTGCATGGTATAACTTAGTATTATCAACAAATTTAGAACCTGTTGTTAAATTTGGGTCTGATGTTACTTTCGCTTTGGCAGCTTCAAATCCTGGTGTTCCAGGTACTAATCGATTTCTATCTGCAAAAGCTCTAGCGGCATCATGATTCATTCTTGGCACTCCAAATCCTGTAAAAGCTCCTAAATATGCACCTGCATATTCTTGAAACCATGCTTTATCAGATTTCCATTGTCTATTAATATTAATAGCTGCAAAACGAGTATCATAAGAATCTCCAGCATCTTCTTGAGTAACATATCCTCTAACAAAGAAATTTTTACCTTTTACTTCTAATTTATGTTGAGACATGTAGAAGTTTTTAATATTGTATCTGTTTTGTCCTTGATAAATTGTGTTTCCTGTTCCGTATTTAGAATTCCAAATGATCTCTACACGATCGTTTCCAAAAGGTCTATAGTTTAAAGACAATCCTAATTTTACACTTTTAGCGCTATTGTCCATTAAGTCATTATCAGTATATCCTGTTCTTGTTACTCTTGAAGTCCCTAAAGTACCTACTGGAGTTGACGCCAATGCATCCCAGTTTAATGTTGTTCCAACTTCATCACCATACACATTTAATCCATTATACGCTGGATTACCAACATGACTTGTAGATGCTGGATTTACTTCATCTCTATAATCTACAGCATACCATTCAGTACCTTTTAAGTAAGATAATGTTGCTTTTGCAGCAAAATAATCTGAAAATGCATACGCCATTCTAATACTTGTATCTATATAATCATTTGTTCCAGCAGCTTCTTGAACTGTTACTCCCTTTTTTAACACATAGCTAATTCCCTGGCTATCAAAAGGCGACTTGCTTGTCATAAACATAATACCATTAAATGCATTTGCTCCATATAGTGCAGAAGATGCTCCTGGTAATAATTCAACTGTTTTTACATCTAGTTCAGACATTCCTAACAAATTACCTAAAGCAAAGTTTAATGCTGGAGAAGAATTGTCCATTCCGTCTACCAATTGCATAAAACGTTCGTTAGAAAAAGTTGCAAATCCACGAGTATTAACAGATTTAAAGGTTAAACTATTTGAATTAATATCAACTCCTTTCAAATTTTCTAAACCATCATAAAATGTTGGAGAAGATGTGTTTCTAATTGCTCTAATATCCATTCTTTCTACTGTAACCGGAGATTCCATAATACGCTCTGGAGTACGAGAAGCAGAAATAACCACTTCGTCTAAAGAAGTAGCATTTTCGGTTAGAGAAACTGTAACTACTTGATTGTTCTTTGTAATCGCAACTTTTTGAGCTTTATAACCTAGCATAGAAATTTCTAAATTAAAAGGCGGTGTATCCGTTACTTTTATGGTGAATTTTCCATCAAAATCGGTATTTGTACCAACTGATTTTCTTTCAACTTTAATATTGGCGCCAGGTAATGGCTCACCATCAGCATCTGTAACTGTTCCTGAGACTGTTGTCTGAGCAAACATAATTACGCTGGTAAACATTGCAAATGCAATAAGTAATAATTTTTTCATAATGTAAAATATTTGTTATCTATTGTGCAAAGTACAATTTTTTTTGAATTTGTTAAAGAAGTACTAATAAAATTAAATGTTTCTCATTTTTTAAATTTTTGATTGCAAATTTGACATTCTTGTTTTCTTGTAAAATTTCCTTTCAAACAAAATGTCAAGTTGTAACTTTGTAGAAAAATTTTTTCTTTGGAAGTAATCCATTCTCTTTCTAATTATCATCATACAGAAAATACTGTTGTTACTATTGGCACGTTTGATGGAGTCCATATTGGGCATCAAAAAATACTTGAACAAGTTGTAAAAACAGCTAAACAACTTGATAAAAAATCTGTTTTACTAACATTTTTTCCGCATCCAAGAATGGTTTTACAACAAAACGCAGCAATAGAGTTGATAAATACAATTGATGAACGCGCCGATCTATTATCAAAAACAGGATTGGATTATTTAATTATTCATCCGTTTAGCATGGCGTTTTCGAGATTATCTGCGCTAGATTTTGTGAAAAAAATATTGGTAAATCAATTGCATACCTCTAAATTAATTATTGGGTATGATCATCATTTTGGAAAAAATAGAGAAGGAAATTTAGAGCAATTAACAGAATACAGTCATTTATACAATTTTGAAGTGGAAGAAATCCCTGCTCAAGACATCAATGATGTTGCGGTAAGTTCTACCAAAATCAGAAAAGCCTTATCCGAAAAAAACATAAAAACAGCTAATAACTATTTGGGCTACAACTTTATGTTAAACGGCACCGTGGTAAACGGCAAACAGCTAGGCGGTAAAATTGGCTTTCCGACAGCTAATTTAAGTATTAAAGAAGAGTATAAATTGATTCCTAAAACGGGCGTTTACGTTGTAAAATCAAAAATTGATAACACCACTGTTTTTGGAATGATGAATATTGGTTTTAGACCAACTTTAGAAGGAAAACACCAAACAATTGAAATCCATTTTTTTGATTTCAAACAAGATCTTTACCATCAGAATTTAACCATAGAAATTTTATATTTCCTAAGAAACGAAGAAAAATTTGATTCTGTAGAAAAACTTATCTTACAACTAAAAGAAGATCAAAAAACAGCACAAAACTACATTCAAAACAATATTTAAAAGGCATTGCTAAATTGTTGTAGTTGCTTTATCTTTGTGCCTCTTAAAAAACATAAAAATGTTACAGGTTCAGTTTATTAGAGACAACAAACAAACTGTTTTAGACGGTTTGGCTAAACGTAATTTTGCAAACGCAGAAACAATAATTAATGATGTTTTATCAACTGATGAGAATCGTAGAAATACACAAACATCACTTGATAATATTTTAGCAGAATCTAATACCATTTCGAAAGAAATTGGAGAACTTTTTAAATCTGGTCAAGCTCAAAAAGCAAACTTATTAAAAGAAAAAACCACACAACTTAAAGAACAATCTAAAGAGTTGACAGAGCAATTAAACGATTTTACAAATGCGTTACAAGAGTTGTTATATCAAATTCCGAATGTACCACACACTTCTGTAAAAGCTGGTAAATCTGAAGAAGACAACGAAATTGTTTTTTCTGAAGGAACAATTCCTGATTTAGGAAAAGACGCACTGCCTCATTGGGAATTAGCTAAAAAATATGACATCATAGATTTTGAATTAGGAACCAAAATTACTGGCGCAGGGTTTCCTGTGTATAAAGGAAAAGGAGCAAGATTACAACGTGCGTTAATCAACTATTTCTTAGATAAAAATATTGAAGCGGGTTATAAAGAATACCAAGTTCCGCATTTAGTAAATACAGCATCTGCAACTGCAACCGGGCAATTGCCAGATAAGGACGGACAAATGTATCATTCTACAGTAGATGATTTATATTTAATTCCAACTGCAGAAGTGCCAATTACAAATATGTTTAGAGGAAACTTAATTTCTGAAAGTGATTTTCCTATTACCTGTACTGGCTACACACCTTGTTTTAGAAGAGAAGCTGGAAGTTACGGTGCGCATGTTAGAGGTTTAAACAGATTGCATCAATTTGATAAAGTAGAAATTGTACGAATAGAACATCCAGATAAATCTTATGAAGCTTTAAACGGAATGGTAGAGCACATTAAAGGGATTTTAAGAGAATTAAAATTACCGTACAGAATTTTACGTTTGTGTGGTGGCGATACAGGATTTACCTCTGCATTAACATTTGATTTTGAAGTGTTTTCTACAGCACAAGACAGATGGTTAGAAATTAGTTCTGCATCAAACTTTGAAACTTTTCAAGCAAATAGATTAAAGCTTCGTTTTAAAAATAAAGAAGGAAAAAGTCAGTTGGCACATACATTAAACGGAAGTTCTCTTGCATTGCCTAGAGTTTTAGCAGGAATTTTAGAAAACTATCAAACCGAAAATGGAATTAAAATTCCAGATGTATTAGTGCCGTATTGTGGTTTTGATATTATTGAGTAAACAGTTTTCAGTTACAGTTCTCAGCCAATTAAGAACTGCTTACCGGTACTGTAAACTGCAATCTAGTTTGCAACAACAGCAACCATTAATCTTTTATATTTATTCATTTCTAATAATGCATTTAGATAGGCCGCTATTTGTCCATTTTGCATAAACACTTTAGAATTCTTTTTTGCTTGCTCGTATTGTTTGGTTAATTCGCTCATGATTTCAAAATTTGTTAGTTCTTATATCTTATAGACAAGTTTTGTGCCAAAATGTTACAACACCTTTCTAGAAATCGTTTGATTTAATAAAAATTTAACGTTCTTGTTCTTATCTTTGAATACCATGAAAAAAACCATTATTCTCTTTTTTATTTTCATTAGCTCGTTAAGTTATGGGCAAGAAGATTATCTGTTGGCAGAAAGATATTATAGTAATGGGGAATACGAAAAAGCAACACAATTATTTAAAGTGTTGTTTGATAAAAATCCGTTTAACACTACGTATTTAAAAAGGTTGATTAGTGCCTATCAAGAAACATCGCAATTTGAAACTGTAGACAAACTACTAAAACAACGTTTGATAAAATACCCAACTCACACTTATTTATATGTTGAATTAGGCTATAATTACGAAAAACAACATCAAAAAGAAACGGCAAAAATATATTATGATAAAGCCATCAATTCTATAAAGGAAAATCCTGGAATGGGCGGTTTTATTGGTCGATTATTTAAAGAAAATGCCTTGTTAGATTATGCTATTTTGGCTTTTGAAGAAACAATTCGCTACAATAAGAACGCAAATTATGAGTTTCAAATTGCTCGGATTTATGGCGAAAAAGGAGCCTTTGAAAAAATGTTTACTTCGTATATTGATTTGATTGATAAAGAAGAAAATGCGTTAAATTTTGTACAACAATCTACAAGCAGGTATATAACAGATGACCCACTAAATAGCAACAATGTTTTATTTAAAAAAGCATTGATTAAAAAATCGGTTAGCAATCCTAAAGATGTTTGGAATCAATTATTAAGCTGGCTTTTTATCCAGCAAAAAGAATATGAAAAAGCGTTTGTTCAAGAAAAAGCACTGTACAATAGAAGTCCAGAATATCTTGTAAATATGATTGCTCTAGGACACAATTCTTACAATAACAACGCATTTGAAACAGCTAAAAAATGCTTTGATTTTGTGTTAGAAAAAAGTCCGTTTATAGATCAAACTTTAATTGCAAACTTGTATTCCGTTAAAATTGCCATTGCCACAAATCAACAAAATATTGATTCGCTTTTTGATGCCATTTTTACGCGTTACGGAAAAAAATCTGCCACTTTAAATATTCAATTAGAATATGCAGATTACTTAACTTTTAAAAAAAATGATCCAGAAAAAGCAATAGACGTTTTAACACATGCGCTAGAAATTACAACATCCAAATTTCAAAAAGCAGCAATTAAATTAAAACTAGGCGATGTGCATGTGTTTATTGGTAATTATAACCGAGCGTTAATTTATTTTTCTCAAGTGCAAACGAGTATCAAAAATCATCCGTTAGCGCAAGAAGCACGATTTAAAGTTGCACAAACTTCATATTTTAAAAATGATTTTAAATGGGCTTTTGCGCAATTAAAAGTACTAAAGGCTTCAACTACGCAATTAATTGCAAATGATGCTTTGGACTTGTTTTTAATTATCTCTGACAATCAACCTAAAGACTCTTTAGGCCTTGGATTGCAATTGTATGCAAAAGCAGATTTGTTCGCTTTTCAAAATAAAAATACACAAGCAATTGATACGTTACAAAAAGTAATTGCCGAATATAAAGGTCAGAAAATTGAAGATGAAGCGTTGTTTAAACAAGCAAAATTATTTACGAAAACAAAGCAATTTCAGAAAGCAATCGACAATTATACTCAAATTATCACTTTAGATAAAGAAGGGATTTTTGTGGATGATTCACTCTATCAAATTGCAGAAATTTATTACAATCAATTAAAAAACACAGAAAAAGCTTCGGAGTACTATCAAAAGATTATTTTTGAACATCCTTCGAGTATTTATTTGGTTGATGCTAGAAAAAAATACCGAAAAATTAGAGGAGATACAATCAATTAAATAATGTATCCATAAAAAAGTGTAACCATAATTGTTGCATTAATTCATTGTTAGACACTTACATTAAAAACCATGTACATTTATAACGTAACATTAAGCATAGACAAAAGCATTCATAAAGAATGGTTAGAATGGATTCACAACCACATTCCGGAAGTTTTGGCAACAGGAAAATTTACCTCGGCAAAATTAACCCAAGTCTTAATTGAAGAAGAAATGGGCGGAGTTACCTACTCTGTACAATACACAGCAAAAACGAGAGAAGATTTAGACAATTATTATAAAGAAGATGCAGATAGGTTACGTGTTGTCGGAATGCAGAAATTTGCAGATAAAGTACTGGTTTTTAGAACAGAATTAAAAATAGTAAGTGAATTTTTCTCGAACGAAGTAAAAAATTAAATATGAGTGTTAGAGCAAAAAAACATTTAGGACAACATTTTTTAACCGATGAAAGTGTCGCAAAAAAAATAGCTGATGCACTTACAGAAAACGGCTACAATCATGTTTTAGAGATTGGTCCAGGAATGGGCGTTTTGACGAAGTATCTTTTGGAGAAAAAACCAAAAATTACCGTAATGGAACTTGATTATGATTCTGTTGCTTATTTAAAAGAATCTTTTCCTTTAGAACATGTAAAATTAGATACCAGTAAAGAGAAATTCTCAATAATTGAAGGCGATTTTTTAAAGCAAGATATTAATAGCATTTTCAATAACCAACAGTTCGCCATCATTGGTAATTTTCCATATAATATTTCTTCACAAATACTTTTTAGAGCTATTGAAAATAGAGAACATGTTCCAGAATTTGCGGGCATGTTTCAAAAAGAAGTTGCCATGAGGATTGCAGAAAAAGAAGGCAGTAAAGTGTACGGAATTTTATCTGTTTTAACACAAGCCTTTTTTGATGTTGAGTATTTGTTTACGGTTCCTCCAACAGTTTTTAATCCGCCGCCAAAAGTAGATTCTGGCGTAATAAGATTGATCAGAAAAGAAAACTACACGCTTCCTGTAGATGAAAAATTATTTTTTAGAGTGGTAAAAATGGCATTTAATCAACGAAGAAAAATGTTACGTGGCAGTTTAAAATCATTCAATCTTTCGGATACTTTAAAAGAAGACCCTATCTTTGTGAAACGCCCAGAACAATTATCAGTTCAAGAATTCATTAATTTGACTACAAAAATAGCAAACAATGGCATTTGAAATCACCAAAGAACTTCTAGAAAATATTGCATTATATGTTGAAAACAAAAACAACAATGCACTTATTGATGTATTTAAAGAAATGCATCATGCAGATATCGCAGAAGTTTTAGAAGAAATTTCTTTTGATGAAGTTGTCTATATTTTTAAACTTTTAGATAGTGTAACTACTTCAGAAATCTTAATAGAGCTTGACGAGGATATTCGTGAAAAAATATTTGAACAACTAAGTGCAAAAGAAATTGCAGAGGAAGTTGATGAGCTAGATACTGATGATGCGGCAGATATTATTGGTGAATTGTCTGAAGAAAGACAAGAAGCCGTAATGTCTCAAATAGAAGATGAAGAACATGTAAAAGAAATTGAAGAACTGCTTTCATATCACGAAAATTCTGCCGGAGGTTTAATGGCAAAAGAATTGGTAAGCGTTAATGAAAACTGGAATGTACTAAAATGTGTAAAAGAAATGCGTATTCAAGCAGAAGAAGTTACACGCGTACATTCTATTTATGTTGTAAATGATGCGGGGCAATTAAAAGGAAGACTTTCTTTAAAAGATTTATTAGTTGCTTCTACCCGAACACATATTTCTGAAATTTATATTCCAAAAGTAGATGCTGTTCATGTAGACGAACAAGCGGAAGATGTTGCAAACATCATGCGGAAGTATGATTTAGAGGCAATTCCTGTTGTAGATAATAATGATGTTTTGGTTGGTAGAATTACGATTGATGATATTGTAGATGTGATTAAAGAAGAAGCTGATAAAGATTACCAAATGGCCGCTGGTTTAACACAAGATGTTGAAGCAGATGATTCCATTTTTCAATTGATAAAAGGGCGCTTACCTTGGTTAATCTTAGGTTTATTTGGTAGTTTAGGTGCTGTGGTAATTATGCAAAATTTTCAAAACCTGATGGCAAATCCAGAATACAAGGCGTTGTTCTTTTTTACACCATTAATTGCAGCCGTTGCAGGTAATGTTGGCGTACAATCTTCTGCAATTATTGTACAAGGTTTGGCAAATGATATTATAAAAGGAAGTCTTTGGCATCGCTTAATTAAAGAAGTTTCTATAAGTCTAATTAACAGTATTATTCTTTCTATTGTTATCATTATTTTTAGCAGAATACTTGGTTACTCGTTTAGCTTTAGTTTGGCAATTTCTATTTCTTTAATAACAGTAATTATTATTGCCTCTTTAATTGGCACATTCATCCCTTTAATTTTACACAAAAAAGGAATTGACCCTGCATTAGCTACAGGACCATTTATTACGACAAGTAATGATATTTTTGGGATTTTAATTTATTTTATGATTGCAAAAATCATTTTAGGAATCTAAAAAAAAAGCTTCTGATTTTTCAATCAAAAGCTTTTTATCTTCTTTTTCTCGTTTGCTTCCCTAAAAAAACAAACTAAATAGCAATTCCCACATCGTATAGATTTTGGAATTTCTTTTATACACTACCAAAGATATATACTATTACCAAAGTGTATCTGTATAAAACCGCAAGTGAAAATGTGATTTTCCGCAAAAAATCAATCAATAATTCCTAATTCTTTTGCTTTTAAGATTAAATCTGTGTTGTTTACTGCATTTAAGTCTATCCGTAAATTTGCCAATTTACTTTCTATAGAACGCAGTTTTAAAATTGTTCCGTCTTCTTTTTTAATGATGCCTTCTAAATTACTAATCTTAGATTGATTTGGTAATTCTTTTAAAATTTGAATGGCAACTTCATCCATTTGGATGTTTATACTGGCTCTACGAATCATTTTTTGATGTACTTCGTGCGTATAATAAAAATCATTAGACATCATTTTTTGAATGGCAAAATTTAGCTCAGTTGCACCACATTTTGTTTTTAATAAATACGCTAAAGGTTTTAAATTCTGAATTACATTAAAAATTCGATTGATTTCAGAATGAGCAGTAATAACGCCTATTTTTACAGGAATTTCTTCTTTCTGTATTGCTTTAATTAAATCTTCTCCTCCATTTAGTTTTGCAGAAACCGTATCATTATCAAAACTTAAATCAGTAAAAAGAATATCAAATGGTTCTTGTTTTAGTTTTGCGAATGCAGCATCGCAATTTGTTGTTGATGAAATCTCATAATCTCCAATTTCTTTTAGAGATGAAATAATTCCGTCAATAATTAATTGATGATCATCAACTATTAAAATTTTTAAGTTTTTAGACATGAATGGGGGTTTCAATTTTAATAGTGGTTCCTTTATTTATAACGCTTATAATTTCTATGTTTCCGTTTAATTCTTCAATTCTTTCTCTTTGATTTTTTAACCCAATTCCGTTTGCTTTTTTAGCAAAATTAAAGCCAACTCCATTGTCTTCAATTGTTAAATAGACATTGTTTTTATCCTGCTTTAATTCAATCTTTATCTGTATTGCTTTTGCATATTTCTTTGCATTTTGCAAACTTTCTCTAGCACTTAAATACAAGGTTCTTTTAATCGGATTTGCAATCGATGTCCAGTCGTTTTCTTTTAATCCGCGAATTGTAATTTTACATTCTAAAGAAAAATAATCGCTAATTAAATTAATCATTTGATCCTTAAAAATAACCTCATTAAAATGTACACTACTTAATTGATGAGACAAATTACGAACATTATTTTTAACTTTATCTAATTTGTTTGCAACGTCAATCTGTTTTGTTTGCTCTAATTGTTGATGCAACATTCTTAAATCTCCTGCAACTTCATCATGTAAAGATTTGGCAATTTGTTGTCGCTCGTGCTCTCTAACTTCTGCTTTTTGCAATTGAGTTTCAAAAGCTACTTTTTTTCTTCTGTTCTTAAAAATCAAAAAACTAAATGCTAAAAGAAGTAAACTTCCTATTGACAATAAAAAACTAATAATTTTTTGTTGTTTTTCTTGCTCAATCTCTAATTGTTTTTTATCATTTTCTACTTTTAACTCAAAATTTTCCTTCTCTTTTTTACCTGTTTCGTAGCGTATTTTAGCAAATTGATTTTTCAGCGTTTTTTCATATTCTAAAATACTATCATTAAGTTTTATATAGCTATGTAAATAAATATTGGCCTCTTTAGGTTTAATAAATTTTGAATTTGCAAGACTTAAAAGTATGCTTATTTCTCTTCTTGTAAATTTAGATTGCTTTGCGTACCTCAATGCTTTGTTTGCATGATACAAAGCCTTCTTGGGATTGTTAATTTGAGAATAATATAAAAAATAATGATGATGATTTGAGGCGAGTCCGCTAATATCTTTGATTCTAGTTTTAATCTTATTAGCCGCTTTTAATTGATCTAAAACAGTTGATAATTCCCCTTTTGATAAATAAGCGTTTGATAAATTATCTAAAGCTTTTGCATAAAGATCTGGATGTTTGATCTCCAAACTATTCATTTTTAATGCTTTTTTAAAAAACTCAATTCCTTTGTCATCGTTTTTTTCTTTAACATATGACAATGCTGAGTTATTATAAAAGTTAAAAAGCCCAAAATATCTTTTTGATTTATCTGGATTTTTTTGACTTAATTTAAAATAGATATTAAAATATTTTCTAGCCTCATTATATTTTTTTGTTCTAAACGCAGACAATCCAAGGCAATTAATCAAATAACCCGTGTATTTATAATCTTTAATTGGCTCTAAATATTGTAAGCCTTCTACTGCTGATAATTCTGACCCTAAATAATCTTTTCCGTCTCGTTGTATATTAGACATGCTTAACAAACGTCTTCCCACCTCTAAAGAATCTTTAATCTTTGCAGAAATATTTTTTGACTCTATATAATAGTATAACGAACTGTCTTTTTTAAAATTTAGAAGATGTATTAATGCTTTATAATGATACGCTTTTGCCAAAGCAAAAGAATCTTTAGATTTTAAATATAATTTGTATAAATTGTGTTGAGCAACATCTAATCCTTCTGTTTTATTTTTAAAATAGCTTTGTAATCCTAACGCTACATTAGAAATCATAATTAAAGAGTCTATTTCTAGTTCTTCGGATAAAACAACTGCTTTTTTTAAATCTTTCAGCTGGTTTTTACCTTTGGCGTTCTCTAAAAAATAATGGATTGAATCTTTTTTTTGCAGCATTTCTTTTTGTTGTGAAAAAACAATTACACAACAAAAAAGGGATATGATACATATTGGGGTTTTAAAGTTCATAAAGCAAAATGCCTTAAATCATTTAGACCTTGTTTTTAGCTACAGCTATCCTCCTTCACCACTCCCATTAGACTCATCTCCATCTCCAGAACTAACTGCTTCATCACCTAGTGGTTGAAGCTTTAAAATTTCATTTTTCAAGTACACATCTTTTTTCATTTTAAGACTCTTTAAGTTAAACAAAAACTGCATAGAGGGAATAACAATACTCTATAAATATATTGTATTCCTTTTAAAACTCAAAAATTATTTCATCTTATTATATAAATCCCACAAAACAACACCACAACTTACAGAAATATTTAGCGAGTGTTTTGTGCCTAATTGCGGAATTTCAACACAAAAATCAGAAGCTGAAACTACATCTTGTTGTACCCCTTTTACTTCATTTCCCATAACAACGGCATATTTCTGATTTTTCTCTGGAATAAATTCGTTCAACATTGTACTATTTTCTGCTTGTTCTATAGATACTATTTTAATCTTTGAATCCTTTAATTTTTGAATAAGCGTCAACGTATCTTTTACATATTCCCACGCAACAGATTCTGTTGCGCCCAATGCGGTTTTATGAATTTCTTTATTTGGCGGAGTTGCGGTAATTCCGCAGAGATAAATTTTTTCAATCAAAAAAGCATCCGAAGTTCTAAAAACAGCACCCACATTGTTTAAACTTCTAATATTATCTAGCACTACAATTAAAGGCGTTTTTGCAACTTCTTTAAACTCATCCACGGAGATTCTACCTAATTCGCTATTTTTTAGTTTTCTCATAATTCAGTTTTCAGTTAGCAGTAACAGTTGGCAGTAAAAAACTGTTTCCCGAATATTGATTACTGCCTACTTTTTGTAACTTCGCAAAACTAATTTAAAAATTCCGAAAGACTTGGCAAAAGCAACCACAAAAAAGGTAACTCCATTAATGAAACAATACAATGCCATCAAGGTGAAATATCCTGATGCTATGTTGTTGTTTAGAGTGGGCGATTTTTATGAAACCTTTGGTGAAGATGCAAAAAAAGCCGCACGTGTTTTAGGAATTACGCTAACAAAACGTGGCGCAGGAAGTGAAACCGAAACTGCCTTGGCTGGTTTTCCACATCATTCGATAAACACCTATTTACCAAAGTTGGTAAAAGCTGGAATGCGAGTGGCCATTTGTGATCAATTAGAAGATCCAAAAATGACCAAAACCATTGTAAAACGTGGAGTTACAGAATTAGTTACGCCGGGTGTTGCTTTGAATGATGAAGTTTTAAATACCAAAACAAATAACTTTTTAGCGGCGGTTCATTTTGACAAGAAACAACTTGGAGTTTCATTTTTAGATGTTTCTACTGGAGAATATTTAGTAGCACAAGGAAATGAAGAATACATTGATAAATTATTACAAAATTTTAGTCCGAGTGAAGTTTTGGTTGAAAAAAGACACAAGCAACAATTTCTTGAACTCTTTGAGGATCGTTTTTATACATTTTACTTAGATGATTGGGTTTTTCAAACAGAATATGCCCAAGAAACTTTGCAAAATCATTTCAAAGTAAAAAGTTTAAAAGGTTTCGGAATTCAAGAATTATCTAGCGGAATTATCGCCGCCGGAGCGGTATTGTTTTATTTATCAGAAACACAGCACAAACAGTTATCGCACATCCAAAACATCTCAAGAATTGCAGAAGATAATTATGTTTGGATGGACAGATTTACGGTCAGAAA
Source organism: Polaribacter huanghezhanensis (assembly GCF_030444335.1). NCBI lineage: Bacteria > Pseudomonadati > Bacteroidota > Flavobacteriia > Flavobacteriales > Flavobacteriaceae > Polaribacter > Polaribacter huanghezhanensis. Next base: position 700,728 of record NZ_CP128595.1, read on the forward strand.
TTTAGAATTGTATCACGGAACTTCTAATAATTCTGTGACACTTTTAGATATTATTGATGCAACTATTTCTCCGATGGGCGGACGCTTATTAAAACGTTGGCTGGCATTGCCTTTAAAGAATATAAAAGAAATTCAACAGCGACATGAAACCGTAAATTATTTGATTAATTCTGATGATTTCTTTGAAACCGTTACCTATCAAATCAAACAAATAAGTGATATTGAACGGTTGATTTCTAAAGTAGCAACTGGTAAAGCATCGCCAAGAGAAGTTGTGTACTTAAAAAATTCTTTACAAGCGATTATTCCAATTAAAGTTGCTGCTGAAAAAAGCACCAATGCATCCGTAAAACAAATCGGAAAATCACTAAACAATTGTTCAGAATTGATTGCAAAAATTTCTGAAACAATCTTTGATGATGCTCCTGTAAATATCAACAAAGGAAATGCTATTGCAAACGGAGTTTCACAAGAGTTGGATGATTTGCGTGCCATTTCTACTTCTGGAAAAGAATATTTAGACAATATGTTGGCTCGTGAAACAGAGCAAACAGGAATTACAAGTTTAAAAATTGCTTTTAATAATGTTTTCGGATATTATATCGAAGTTCGGAATACACATAAAGATAAAGTTCCTGAAGAATGGATTCGTAAACAAACTTTGGTAAATGCCGAGCGTTATATTACCGAGGAATTAAAAGAATACGAAACTAAAATTTTAGGAGCAGAAGAAAAAATTCAAACTTTAGAACAAGAAATATTTGCTAAACTGATTCAATATATTATCAATTTTGTACAACCGATTCAGCAAAATGCCAACGGAATTGCAAAATTAGATTGCTTATTGTCTTTTGCAAAAACTGCGATTGACAATAATTATGTGCGTCCGATTTTAGATGAAAGTACCGATTTAGAAATTAAAAACGGTCGTCATCCAGTCATAGAAAAACAATTGCCAATTGGCGAAGAATATATTGCTAATGATGTAGTTCTGAATAGAAATCAACAGCAAATTATTATGATTACCGGGCCAAATATGTCTGGTAAATCAGCTATTTTACGTCAAACTGCTTTGATTGTTTTACTAGCACAAATGGGAAGTTATGTTCCTGCACAAAATGCAAGAATTGGTGTTGTTGATAAAATTTTTACGCGTGTTGGCGCAAGCGATAATATTTCGATGGGCGAATCTACGTTTATGGTAGAAATGAACGAAACCGCATCGATTCTAAACAATATTTCTGAACGTAGTTTGGTGTTGTTAGATGAAATTGGACGCGGAACTTCTACCTACGACGGAATTTCAATTGCGTGGGCAATTGCAGAATATTTGCACGAACATCCATCACAAGCAAAAACATTATTTGCGACACATTATCACGAATTGAATGACATGACAGAAACTTTTAGTCGTGTTAAAAACTTTAATGTTTCTGTAAAAGAACTCAAAGACACCATTATTTTCTTACGTAAATTGGTTGCTGGTGGTTCTAATCATAGTTTCGGAATTCATGTAGCTAAATTGGCCGGAATGCCAACGCAGGTAATTCATAGAGCAAATAAAATATTAGAACAGTTAGAGAAAAATCATTCAAATAAAGAGGTAAAGGAAACTTTAAAAACGGTGCAACACGAAGAAATGCAATTGAGCTTTTTTCAACTTGATGATCCTTTGTTAGAAAACATCAAAGAAGAAATTTTATCAACCAATATTGATACGTTAACTCCGATTGAAGCCTTGATGAAGTTGAATGAGATTAAACGAATGTTGGTGAAGAAATAAGATTCCTAAAGCTATTTTTCATAAACGCAGTTGCGTCATATTATTTAGATTTCTCTTCGTTTTTAAGTACCCTAAAGTAATAAATAGTTAGCAAAAGAGAGATGAAGGGAAGTTTGAGCTCTTTAATCATAATTTTATTATTGAGCTAAGTAAAATTAATAATAATCCCGCAACCATTCAAAAGTAGTTTGCATTTGAGTTCTAATTTCATCATTTGTTTTCTTAAAATGATTGTTCATAAAACTAAAAATCAACACTTTTCCTGAGTTTGTGAGTAAATAACCACTTACGTTGTAATTATTTCCAACTGTTCCTGTTTTAGCAAATACATAGGGTTTGTCTGTACCCGCATACCAATCTTTTATCGTTCCGAATTCTCCTCCAACAGGAAATAAATGAAACAAACGGTTTTGCGGAATCGTTTTATACAACTTGGTTAACACTTCTACAAAAGAAATGGGCGTACATAAATTGTATCTACTCAACCCAGAACCGTCTACCCAACGAGGTTGTTGTTTTAAATCTTTCAATGCATTTTCTAACATGTATTTTCTCACTTTTTTAGAACTTAAGGTGTCCGACAACGTTGACGATGCCAAGACTAAAATTTGTTCGGCTAAAAAGTTGTCGCTCACTTCCATCATGCGTCGGTACAAACTATCCGAAGAAACGCTATACGCAATTGTTGAAGGTTTTAATGCTGATGATTTAATGATGGAAACTTTATTCGGCGCAATTACATTCCATAAGGTAGCAATCAATGTAGAATCAATTAACATCGGAATTTCAGTTTCCATTTTTTGGTCTTTTCTAAAGTAAAAATTGTTTTTGTATTCATCTCTTCCGTAAAAATCTTTCGTTATTTTTATTTTAGATTGATAAAAAGCGGGTTGCACAATTATAGAATCTTCATTCTGAATGGTAATAACATTTCCGTACATCGGAAAAGCGCTTCGTTCTGCACTAAAATACGAATCGAAATCTTCCCAAGCCCAACCTGGACCAAAACGCTTATCAGTACTATTATTAATAATGATATTGGCTTTTGCGTAGTTGTCAATCATTTTTAAAGCGGTACTGTCTTTAAAATAATTGTGTAAAAAAGTGGGATCTCCAGTTCCTTGGATGGTAATGGTGTCTTTATTTACTGCGTATTTAAAAGCCGGAATTGAATCTGGTAACATGGTTAAACCCGTAAATAGGGTAAATATTTTTATATTACTAGCTGGTGTAAAATACTTTTCTCCATTGTAATTATACACTTCTTTATTTGCTTTTACATCAAAAATGTAAATACCCGTAAACTGATTTTCATAAAAGGAAGTAGTTACTTTTTTAGAAATAGTTCTTTTTAATTTTGCTGTTTTACAATTGGCAAAAAAAGCGATGATTAGAAGGCTGAAGAGTCCTTTTTTAAACATTATTGATAAACATTTTGATTAGCGATTCTAAATTACAATTATTTTTAGAATCTAATAACAGAAATAGTTAACTTTGCATCTGATATGAATACAATTTTTTTATTTATAGGAGGTCCAGAAATTATGGTTATTGGTTTAATCGTAGTTATGCTATTTGGTGCCGATAAGATTCCAGAAATTGCTCGTGGTTTGGGTAAAGGGATGCGTCAGTTAAAAGATGCTACAAACGACATCAAAAGAGAAATCAACGAAACTGCTGAAAAACAAGGAATTGACACTAGCATCACAAAAGAAATAACTGAAGAAATTAACAAAGTAAAAGACGATATTACGGGGCCAATAAAACGAAATAGGTAATTTTTATTTCACTCTACTTATTGTCAATCCGTCTCTTATTGGCAACAAAACGGTTTCTAATCTTTCGTCAGAATTCAATAACAAATTATATTCCAACAAGACTTTTGTGTCTAAATCTTTTGGATCTAATTTTTCTACCACTTTTCCGCTCCAAAGTACATTGTCAGATAAAATAATTCCGCCAGCATTCATTTTATCAATAATCAAATGAAAATAGTTGATGTAATTTGATTTATCTGCATCAATAAAAACCAAATCGAATTTCTCATCAATTGTTGGAATGATTTCCAACGCATTGCCAACAAATTGTTTAATCTGGTTTTTAAAACCCGATTTTTGAAAATATTTTTCTTGCAAACTACACAATTCTTCGTTTTTATCAATCGTAAAAATTTTCCCATCAGGATGCAAACCTTCGGCAATACTCAATGCAGAATAACCTGTATACGTTCCTATTTCTAAAACCCTTTTAGGTCGAATTAATTTAGAAATCATCGATAAAATTCTTCCTTGAAAAGCACCACTTAACATTCTAGGATTCAATACTTTTTGCCAAGTTTCTTTAGATAATTCCTTTAAAATTTGTGGTTCTTTTTGAGAATGTTTTACAACATAATCATCTATTTTTTCGGGTAAAAAATGCATGTTTTTTATGCTTCTGATTCTTGAAGTTCCTTTTTTAAATGCTCTTTTTCTTCTGAAGATAAACAATGTTGTTCATTTTTACAATCATGTGCTTTCATCTTGTAAATCTCGGTCATTTTAGTATTTTGTTTAGAATACAATCCGCATATTTTACATAAAATAAAATGTGCGTTTAACTTAATTTTTTCAAAAAGTGTTGCTTCTCCATATTGACTTTTGTCGCAAATGGTTGTTGCTTCATCACAGGTTATTATAAATTTTGCCATGCTATTATTAACTATTAAACCAGTTATCTTCCATACATTTTCTAAGCTGTGTTCTTGCTCTATGAATGATAACCCAAAGATTTGACGCAGTTATATTTAACTCCTTACAGATTTCTTCTGTTTCAAATTCTTGAATCGTTTTCATTCTAAAAACGAGCGCGTATTTTTCTGGTAAATTATCGATACACTGATCTATTGCAGATTTTAATTCTGCTGTTTCAATCATTTTATCGGCATCATTTCCCCAAGTTTGAGGAACACGTTCTTCAATCCAACGACCTTCATTATCGCTGTCTTCGTAAAAATTCATTCTAACTTCGGCCTTTCCTTTTTTAGAATTTATCTTACGATAATAATCTATTACTTTCCGTTTCAAAATTGCGACCAACCAAGTTCTTTCTGCCGCTTTTCCTTCAAAATTTTTGGCGGATTTTAATCCTGCAAAAAAAGTTTCTTGCACTAAATCTTTCGCGATGTCACTATCATTTACACGAACAACTGCATAATTAAATAAATAATCTGCGTATTTATCAATCCATGTATTTGGATCTAAAGTGTGTTTTGTCGTATTTTCTGTCATTCTTATTTCTGAAAATCAAAGATATTCAATTTAAACTAAAAGAATTGTTTTTAAATGATGTCTATTTTTGCGGCGCTTTACAATCGTTTTTTCTTCGTGTATCTACCAAATATATAATTTCCCAATTGCCATTATTGTTAAATAATTGAAATGAATTTACACCACAATGACTGAATTTTTCGTTGTTATAAAACTCGTAAAGCGTCCAAACGGAAGCTAAATTTCCATCAACATGAATGGTGTAAGAAAGTATTTTTTCATCATAAGTATCTGTTGGTTTTACGCTTTTAGCAAAATTTATTAAAGTTTCATACGCTTTTGGTGTAGATTTTAGCTCATTAATTCCTTTTTGATTTGTAAAAGTTGTTTGTGCTATAATGTCTTTACTAATAGTTTTCTTTAAAAGTAAAGTATCTCCTTTATGAAATCCTTTAAAAAAATTTTGTACTGCAACTCTAACTGCTTTTTTTTCTCCTCTTTTTTGAGCATTTAAAGAAAATGTAAGCGTTACTAAAAGTAAAAGTGTGATTGATTTTTTCATTTTTAGATTGATTAGATTAAGTAAAACGATTCATTTGCCAAGGTATAAAAAATACTTTTTAAAAAATGCACCACAGATGAACTGCTCTAAAAAGAAAATCCAAACAAAATAAATGTGTATTTTTACCACAGTTAAAACTATAGAATATGTCTGTTGCAAAAAAACAATATAAAAGAGTTACCACAAAATCATTAGTAGATATGAAAGCTAATGGTCAAAAAATATCAATGTTAACTGCCTACGATTATACCATGGCAAAAATTGTTGATGGCGCCGGAATTGATGTCATTTTAGTTGGCGATTCTGCCTCTAATGTAATGGCTGGTCATGAAACTACGTTGCCAATTACTTTAGATCAAATGATTTATCATGCAAGTTCTGTTGTTCGAGGAATTGAGCGTAGTTTGGTAGTGGTAGATTTGCCTTTTGGTAGTTATCAATCCGATCCAAAAGAAGCCTTGCGTTCTGCCATCAGAATTATGAAAGAATCAGGCGGACATTCAGTAAAATTAGAAGGCGGAAAAGAAGTAAAAGAATCGATTAAAAGAATATTAAATGCTGGAATTCCTGTAATGGGACATTTGGGTTTAACACCGCAATCTATTTATAAATTCGGAACGTATACTGTTAGAGCAAAAGAGGAAGAAGAAGCAGAAAAATTATTAGAAGACGCAATGTTGTTAGAACGAATTGGTTGTTTTGCAATTGTTTTAGAGAAAGTTCCTGCTGCTTTGGCACAAAAAGTTGCTGAAAGCATTTCAATTCCTGTAATTGGCATTGGCGCTGGTGGCGGAGTTGACGGCCAGGTATTAGTTACACACGATATGTTGGGAATGACACACGAATTTAATCCTCGTTTTTTACGTAGATATTCTGATTTATACGATGGAATGACTTCTGCTTTTCAACAATACAATGCGGATGTTAAAAGTAGAGATTTCCCAAATGAAAGTGAGCAATATTAAAAATGAAAATTCTACATTTAGATTCTAATCATCCATTATTGTTAAACCAACTGAACGAGTTAGGTTTTACAAACGATGAAGATTATTCGTCTTCAAAAGATGAAATAGAAGCTAAAATTCATTTGTATGACGGAATTATCATCAGAAGTAGATTTTCTATTGACAAATTTTTTTTAGACAAAGCTACCAACTTAAAATTTATTGGACGCGTTGGTGCGGGATTAGAAAATATTGATTGTGAATATGCACAACAAAAAAACATCCATTTAATTTCTGCTCCAGAAGGAAACAGGAATGCTGTTGGAGAACATGCTTTAGGAATGTTACTTTCTTTATTCAACAAATTAAACAAAGCCGATACCGAAGTTAGAAACGGAAAATGGTTGCGAGAAGATAATCGCGGAATTGAATTAGACGGAAAAACGATTGGTTTGATTGGGTATGGAAATATGGGGAAATCTTTTGCAAAAAAACTAAGAGGCTTTGATGTAAAAGTTTTATGCTATGACATCAAACCAAATGTTGGTGACGAAAATTGCACACAAGTTTCACTTGAAGAAATCCAAGAAAAAGCGGATGTGTTGAGTTTACACACGCCACAAACAAATTTGACTACTAATATGATACACACTGATTTTATCAATCAATTTAAAAAACCCTTTTGGTTGATCAATACCGCAAGAGGAAAATCGGTTGTGACCAAAGATTTGGTTGAAGCTTTAAAATCAGAAAAAATTTTAGGCGCAGGGTTGGATGTGTTGGAATACGAAAAAGCATCGTTTGAGAATTTATTCAAAAACAATGTCATATCCAGCCTTTCGACTTCGCTCAAGACAAGCTCTATCGAGATGCCAAAAGCTTTCAACTATTTAATTCAGTCTAAAAACGTATTGTTAACGCCGCATATTGCTGGTTGGACGGTTGAAAGTAATCAAAAATTAGCACAAACTATTGTAGACAAAATCAAACAGAAGTTTCACTAAAAATACTCTATTATGAAAAAAAGAGTCACTGGAATTGGCGGATTGTTTTTAAAACTGAAGATCCAAAATCGACTAAAGATTGGTATAAAAATCATTTAGGTTTTAACACAGACGATTGGGGTTGTACTTTCTGGACAAAAGATGAAAAAGGAAATAAATGTTCTACTCAATGGAGTCCGTTTGCAAAAGACACCACGTATTTTGAACCTTCAAAAAAAGACTTTTTGTTTAATTATAGAGTCGAAAATTTAGTTGAGTTGTTAGAAGAATTATAAAAAGACGGTGTTACTGTTATTGAAAAAATTGAAGAATATGACTACGGTAAATTTGGTTGAATTGTAGATTTAGACGGAAATAAAATTGCCCTTTGGGAACCAAAAGATGCTGCTTTTTTCTAGTTTTATAATATCAACCAATTAAAAACAAAAGAATTAACAATGGAAATACTTGACAAAAACGGAAATCCAATTCAGAAACATGAAAGCAAAAGAGTGATTAGTGGAATTTTAGGAATTATATTAGGTGCTCTTGGAATACATAAATTTATTTTAGGATACACAACAGAAGGCATCGTTATGTTATTGTTGTCTGTGGTTACTTGTGGTATTGGAGCTTACTTTATGGGGTTAATTGGTTTAATTGAGGGCATTATTTACCTAACAAAATCTGATGAAGAATTTATTCAAGTTTATCAAGAAAACAAAAAAGGTTGGTTTTAAATCACTTTTAAAATTCATAAAAAACGCATACATAGATATATAGTACTACTTAAATTGTAAAAAAAATAGTATTAAATCTTTGCCTTTTGCTGCTCTTGAAGTTCTGTTGCTTTACGCTCTAGTTCTGCTTGGAATTCTTCCATAACTGGTTTTACGGTACTTTCTGGTAAATCTGCAACTCTGATATACATTAACCCATCTATAGCATTATTAAACTTTGGATCAACGTTAAATGCAACTAAGCGTGCATTTTGTTTGACATATTTTTTTATTAAAACCGGAATTCTTAATGCTCCTGGCTCAATTTCATCAATAATTTTATCAAATTTTTGCATGTCTGCCTTTGTGGCGTCAAATACAAAATCTTTATCATCGTCTTTTAATTTTACCTTAAATTCTTTCTTCGGAAATATATATTGAGCAATGTATGGATCGTAATAATGAGATTTCATAAACTCTATCATTAACGATTTAGAAAATTCAGAAAACTGGTTGCTAATACTAACCCCGCCCATTAAATATTTGTATTCAGGATAACGAAGTGTAACATGAACAATTCCTTTCCATAATAAAAATAGTGGCATTGGTTTTTGCTGATATTCTTTTACAATAAAAGCGCGTCCCATTTCTATAGTGTTTTCCATCATAGAATACAATTCTGGCTCAAAACGAAATAAAGTATGAATATAAAAACCTGCAATTCCATGTTTTTTATAAATATCTTTCCCTAGCCCCATTCTGTAAGCTCCAACAAGCATATTTGCTTCTCTATCCCATAATATTAAATGGTGATAATATTTATCGAACTTATCTAAATCGATTGATTTATTGGTTCCTTCGCCAACATCTCTAAAAGTAATTTCTCTTAACCTACCTATTTCTTGTAATACATTTGGAATCTCTTTTGAATTTGCAAAAAACACTTCATAATTTTTACTTTCTAGCAATCTTTTATCATTCTCTCTAAGTTTTTCTACTTCTCTGATAAAATATCTAACATTTTTTTGTGATATAATTTCTTTTGGTGATTTTGGTATTTTTAAGTTCTGTGCAGAAAGAATTTTTGATGGTTTTTTCTCAAATGGATTTGCCAACATATACGTTTTCTTTCTTATAAATTCAGAGAACGAAGCAATATCTTCATAAGAATCTTGATCTTTTACCGATATAGGTTTTCCTATTCTAACCTTAATAACTCTACGTTTTTGAGACAGTAATTCTGATGGTAATTTTGCCGTTCTAAACGTGTCACTAATTTTAGACAACACATAAAACATTTTACTGTTTTTAGCATGAAAATAAATTGGAATAACAGGAACTTGTGCTTTTTTTATCAATCTAACAGCGCCTTCTTCCCAAGGTTTATCAACCATTAATTTACCATCTCTGTATGTAGAAACTTCTCCTGCTGGGAAAATCCCTAACGAATTTCCATTTCTTAAATGCAACAATGCGCTTTTTATTCCTGCAATACTAGATTTTGCATCCTTATGTGTTTCAAAAGGATTAACTGGCATTACAAAAGGTTTTAACGGCTCAATTCTATGCAATAAAAAGTTCGCAATTATTTTAAAATCTGGTCGCTCTTGAAGCAATAATTTTAATAATAAAATTCCGTCAATCCCTCCTAAAGGATGATTTGAAACCGTAATAAAAGGCCCTTCTTTCGGGATTCTTTTTAAGTCTTTTTCAGGAATTTCAAACTCAATTTGAAAATCTCCTAAAATTCCGTTTAAAAAGTCTAAATCCTTTTTGTGTTTGTGTTTGTTGTAAATTCTATTAATTGCAGAAATGCTTAAAATCCTCATCAACAACCATCCAACAAAAGTTCCTAAAAACCCGTATTTAGACATTCCTAAAACGTCAGCAATTTCTTTAGATGTTACTAGGCTCATTCGTTAAAAATTGACATAACCACAAACTTACTGTAAAAATGTTAGTTGACATAATTATTTTTTTCATCAATAATTAGCTGAACTGTTTCTCTGCTAATTTGTTTTAAAATTACAGTTCCTTTTTTCTCAATTTCTTTTATCGTTTTTGAGTCAAAATGCCTAATGGTAAAAAGGGTAACATTTTCGTTAAACTTTACTATAAAATTTGGTTGTAACTCGTTATAAAAAGTTGTAAAATTAGAATAATTGTCCTCAATACATACAGAAAAACTAATTGCCGAATTCTGGATTAAATTTACTTTTATTTTATATTGATCTAATAAATCAAAAATATAACTCAGGTTTTTTTCAACCATAAAAGAAAAATCTTTTGCTGAAATTGACACCAATATTTGATTTTTCTTTACAATAAAACAACTCGTTTTTGGCACTAATTGAACGTCTTTACCAACTTTTGTTCCTAAATTTTTTAAATTTTTAAACGAACGAACATATAATGGAATTCTTTTATTTTCTAAAGGTTTTATAGTTTTTGGGTGAATTACAGATGCGCCATAAAAAGCCATTTCAATTGCTTCTTGATACGAAATTTGTTTCAGTAAAATTGTTTTTTCAAAAACTCTTGGATCTGCATTTAAAATACCATCAACATCTTTCCAGATAGTTACACTTTCTGCATCTAAACAATAGGCTAAAATCCCTGCTGTAAAATCAGACCCTTCTCTTCCTAAAGTGGTGGTGTTTCCTTTTAAATCTTGACCAATAAATCCTTGTGTAATGTATAATTCTTGTTGATTTAGTTTCTGACAATTGAAGAGCGTTTCATCCCAATTTACAGCGGCATTTCTAAAATTAGAATCTGATTTAATAATTTCTCTACTATCAAACCAAGTATTTTTAATGCCAGATTCATTTAAAAAAGCGCTCACTATTTTCGTCGCTATTAATTCTCCAAAACAAACAATTTGATCATACACAAAACTGTATTCTTTAGTAGAATTATGAATTAAAAATCCTTGTAACTTTCCGAATAAATCAGTTATTTCTTGATGAACTGGATGCTGGTTTTCAAATAAATTATGTAAAATTTCTTGATGAAAATATTGAATTTCGTCAATTGAATTTTTTAATTCTTTGGTGTTATTTAAATAAGCAGTAACCACTTTTTCGAAAGCATTTGTCATTTTTCCCATTGCAGAAACTACAACAAAGGTGTCTTTAGTTCCTTCGTGTTCTAACACACGAACTAAATTTTTAACACCTGTTACATTTTTTATAGAAGCACCACCAAACTTGAAGATTCTCATTACTTTTTTTCTATAAACTTTTTTAATGCTTCTTCTCTCATGTGCACAACTTGCCAATCATCTAAAACTGTTGCCCCTGTACTTTTGTAAAAATCAATGGCATTTTTGTTCCAACTCAATACATCCCAAACAACTCTTTTTGCACCTAAATCGTAAGCGAATTTTAAAATAGCTGTGTACAAAGCGATGCCTACTCCAAATCCTCTTTTTTGCTCGGTAACAATTAAATCTTCTAAATGAATTACGCGTCCTTTCCATGTAGAATATCTTTCATAGAACAACGCTGTTCCAATAATTTCATTGTTTTCTTCGGCGATAAACGTCATAAACTTTGGAGACTCTGAAAACCCGTCTTTAATTAAATCTGTTTCTGTGATTTCTACTTCGTTTGGTAATTTTTCAAACTCGGCAAGTTCTTTAATTAACCGCATCACATTTTTCATGTCTTCTTTTTGCCCTTTTCTAATGATAAAACTCATAATATATATTTAAGTAACGCAAATTTAAACGATATTTGTAAACCATTTACAATTAATTGACATGAATCAAGCTCACAGAACTCTCGGAGAATTTATCATCGAGAATCAAATGCATTTTAAATACTCTTCAGGTGAATTATCTAGAATCATAAACTCCATAAGATTGGCTGCAAAAGTGGTAAATCACGAAATCAGAAAAGCTGGTTTGGTTGATATTATTGGTGCTGCTGGTGATATAAATATTCAAGGAGAAGCACAACAAAAACTTGATGTTTTAGCAAATGATTTGTTTAAACAAACCATTATCAACAGAGAAATTGTTTGCGGAATTGCAAGTGAAGAAGAAGATGATTTTGTGGTTGTAGAAGGAAGAAACAAGGCAAATGAAAACAAATATGTGTTATTGATGGATCCTTTAGATGGTTCATCTAACATTGATGTAAATATTTCTGTTGGAACCATTTTTTCTATTTACAGAAGAATTTCTCCAACCGGAACTCCTGTTACTAAAGAAGATTTTTTACAAAAAGGAAGTGAACAAGTTGCCGCTGGTTATGTTGCTTACGGAACCTCTACAATCATCGTTTTTACAACAGGAAAAGGCGTAAACGGATTTACCTTAAATCCGGCAATAGGAACCTTTTATTTATCGCACCCTAACATTACATTTCCAGAAGTAGGACAAATTTATTCTATAAACGAAGGAAATTATGTGCACTTTCCGAAAGGCGTTAAAGAATATTTAAAATATTGTCAAGAAGAAGATGAAAATCGTCCTTATACTTCAAGATATATTGGCTCTTTAGTTTCAGATTTTCATAGAAATATGATCAAAGGCGGAATCTATTTATACCCAACAAGTAAAATTGGTCCAAAAGGAAAATTGCGTTTGTTATACGAATGCAATCCGATGGCTTTTTTAGCTGAACAAGCAAACGGGAAAGCTTCTGATGGTTATCAACGGATTTTAGATTTAGAACCCACAGAATTGCATCAACGTGTTCCGTTTTTCTGCGGATGTACAAAAATGGTAGAAAAAGCAGAAGAATTTATGACGAAATATCCTGAGGATGCTAATTATTAATCTATCAGTTTTATTGATACTTCTATAAAAAATCAAAACTTAAATGAGTTGTTTCCCATCCCTTTTTCAGTTAAATTTGTGAAGGCAAAACATCAGCATTTAGCAAATAAATAATAATTTTAATCATTTAAAAACAAATAATTATGGCTTTTCAATTACCAGAATTAGGATACGCTTATGATGCGTTAGAACCACATATTGATGCTAGAACTATGGAAATTCACCATAGCAAACATCACAACGGATATACAAACAACTTAAACAATGCAATTGCAGGAACAAGTTTAGAAGGAAATTCTATTGAAGATATTTTAGGGAATTTAGACATGAACAACAAAGCTGTTAGAAATAATGGTGGCGGTTTTTTCAATCATTCTTTATTTTGGTCAGTAATGAATCCAACGAATAAAGGAGAGTTATCTGGAGAATTAAAAGCTGCTATTGAAGCAGAATTTGGCTCTGTTAATGCTTTTAAAGATGCTTTTTCTAAAGCTGCAGCAACACAATTTGGTTCTGGTTGGGCTTGGTTATGTGTGCATAAAGGCGGAAAAGTTTCTGTTTGTTCTACACCAAATCAAGACAATTCTTTAATGCCAAATACAGGCTGCGGAGGAACTCCTATTTTAGGATTAGATGTTTGGGAACACGCCTATTATTTAAACTACCAAAACAGAAGACCAGATTATATCAACGCATTTTTTAATGTAATAAACTGGAACGAAGTTGCTAAAAGATATGCAGCTGCAAAATAACAACACAGTTGTTTTAAGTACTTCACTCATCTTTTAAAATGAGTTTTATAAATTAAAAAAGCATCCAAATTTTTGGATGCTTTTTTGTTTGTGTTTTTTTGTCTTTTAATACGCTCTTTTATCGTTTCCTTCATAAAAGTTGATAAACGCTTCGTTTACAACTCTGTGTCCACCGTCTGTAGGATAATCTCCAGTAAAATACCAGTCTCCTAAATTATCTGGACAGGCAATGTGTAGGTTTTCTACCGATTGATAAATTACTTCCACTTCTGCATTGATGTCCTCTGTTTTTAGCATTTGTGCGATTTTCTCAGAAATTTCTTCTCTCGTAAAAGGAGCATAAATTTCTTTTACAAAATTCACTATTTCAGCATCTGGCTTTCCTCTTTGCGCAATAGACTTTGCATAAACCTCATCTACAATATGGTATTGATGGGTGTCTTTTAACAGTTCTAAAGCTGCTTTAAAAGCAATAAAATCATTAATTCTTGCCATATCTATTCCGTAACAATCTGGATAGCGAATTTGTGGTGCAGAAGAAACAACTACTATTTTTTTAGGATTTAATCGGTCTAAAATTTTAATAATACTTTTCTTTAACGTTGTTCCACGAACAATACTATCATCAATAATTACCAAATTATCTGTAGGTTTTACAACGCCGTAAGTTACATCGTACACATGCGCAACTAAATCGTCTCTACTATTATCATCTGCAATAAAGGTTCTTAATTTTGCATCTTTTATGGCAATTTTTTCAAAACGTGGTCTTTCAGATAATATTTCTGTAACCTTTTCTGCAGACAATTTTGTGCCTCCAGCTAAAATTTTTGTTGTTTTTTGTTGATTTAAAACATCTTCAGCAGCTTCTATCATTCCATAAAAAGACGTTTCTGCTGTGTTTGGTATGTAAGAAAAAACGGAGTTTGTAATATCGTTGTCAATCGATTCTAATATTTGAGGAAATACTAATTTTCCTAAATTTTTACGCTCCTCATAAATAGACGCATCACTTCCTCTAGAAAAATAAATACGCTCAAAAGAACACGCTTTTTTTGGTTTTTGTTCTAAGATCGATTTTACATCAATCGTTCCATCTTTCTTAATAATTAATGCATGTCCTCTTTCTAATTCCTGAACTTTATCAATATCAACATTAAAAACGGTTTGAATTACAGGTCTTTCTGATGCAACAACGACAACTTCATCATCTTGATAAAAATATGTTGGTCTAATTCCTGATGGATCTCTTAAAACAAATGCATCTCCATGACCTAATAAGCCAGCCATTGCATAACCGCCATCCCAATTTTTTGAAGAACGTTGCAATACATTTTGTAAATCTAAATATTCTTCTATAAAAGGAGAAGCGTCTTTTTTAGTATATCCTTTTTCTTTTGCTTTTAAATACAAACTAGCGACTTCTTCTTCTAAAAAGTGTCCAATTTTTTCCATTACAGTTACTGTATCTGTAAATTCTTTTGGATGCTGACCTAATTCTACTAACTCTTCTAACAATTGATTAGAATTTGTCATGTTAAAATTCCCCGCAACAATTAAATTTTGGTGTTTCCAATTGCTTTGACGCAAAAAAGGATGTACACTTTCGATACTATTTTTACCAAAAGTTCCATACCGAACGTGTCCTAAAAACAAATTGCCCACATACGGCATGTTTTCTTCTTGCCAAGCAACATCATTTTTTTTATCTGGGTTTTTTTCTAAAACTGTATTTAAACGATTATTAATTTGCGCAAAAATATCTTGAATGGGTTGCGATTCATTTGATCGAATTCTGCTTATAAATCGCGTTCCAGGATTTACATTAAATTTTACACTTGCAAAACCAGCTCCGTCTTGACCACGATTGTGCTGCTTTTCCATTAACAAATACATTTTATTTATTCCGTAAAAAGCCGTTCCGTATTTGTCTTTATAATATTGTAATGGTTTTAATAATCGAACCATTGCAATTCCACATTCGTGTTTTAAAGCGTCACTCATTTGTTTTTTAGTTATTTAGTGTTGTTTTGTTCTAAAAAAAAATCCGCAGCAAAAAGCGCGGATTTTATATTTATGATATTTCAATATCAAATTGTGTTAGTTGCTTAAACGCTTCTAAGCGTTCTGTTACTTCTTCTTTTGTTAGTTCTTCCATTCGCTGTGTGCCAAATTTTTCTACACAGAACGATGCCAAATTAGAGCCGTAAATAATGGCGTTCTTCATGTTATCAAAAGAAATGTCTTCTGTTTTTGCTAAAAATCCACAAAAACCTCCTGCAAAAGTATCTCCTGCTCCTGTCGGATCAAAAACTTCTGCCAATGGTAAAGCTGGTGCAAAGAACATATTGCCTTCATTAAATAATAAAGCGCCGTGTTCTCCTTTTTTAATCACTACATATTTTGGTCCCATTTCGTGGATTTTCTTCGCCGCATTTACCAACGAATATTCTCCACTTAACTGACGCGCTTCTTCATCATTAATTGTAATTACATCAATTCTTTTAATTACTTCGTGTAAATCATTTAAAGCAATATCCATCCAAAAATTCATTGTATCTAACACAACTAATTTTGGTTTTACAGCCATTTGATCTAAAACGGATGCTTGTGTTAACGGATGTAAGTTTCCTAACATTACAATTTCTGCATCTTTAAAGTTTTCTGGAACTACCGGAGAAAAATGTTCTAAAACGTTTAACTCTGTAATCAAAGTATCTCTAGAGTTCATATCATTATGATATTTTCCACTCCAGAAAAATGTTTTCCCTTCTTTTATAATTTCAATTCCGTCGGTATTGATTCCTTTAGAGTTCATCATCTCTAAATACGATTGCGGAAAATCTCCTCCAACGACAGAAACAATACCTGTTTCTACACCAAATTGACTTGCTGCCAATCCAACAAAAGTTCCTGAACCTCCTAAAATTTTATCTGTTTTTCCAAACGGTGTTTCAATCGCGTCAAATGCAACGGTACCAACTGCTAATAATTTACTCATCTCTTAATTTTAACTTTCTGTAATAGAAAGATGTATTCTTAATTCTTGGTTTAATTTAACAATAAACCTTATTTATATTTAAACTAAATAGGCATAAATGCCATTTTTATCGTAATTTTGCCCAATTAAATAATCAGTTATTAGACTGTGCAAAAATAAGTTTAAAAAATGACTATCAAAGAAATACAAGAAGAAATTATTGACGAGTTTTCGATGTTTGATGATTGGATGGAACGTTATGAATACATTATCGATTTAGGAAAATCTTTGCCTTTAATTGATGCTGCTTACAAACTTGACGAAAATTTAATAAAAGGATGTCAATCTAAAGTTTGGTTGCATTCTGAAATTCAAAACGAAAAACTTGTTTTTACTGCAGATAGCGATGCTATTTTAACCAAAGGAATTGTTGCGTTATTATTGCGTGTTTTTTCTAACCAAAAATCGGAAGCTATTTTACAGGCAGACACTAAATTTATAGACCAAATTGGCTTGAAAGAACATTTAAGTCCAACCAGAGCAAACGGTTTAGTTTCTATGATAAAGCAAATAAAAATGTACGCAATTGCGTTACAAACAAAATAAAAAAATATCATTTTATAAAATATAAAAAAATGAACGACGTAGAATTAGAAGAAATTGGAGATAAAATTGTTCGAGTTATAAAAACTATTTACGACCCAGAAATACCCGTAGATATTTACGAATTGGGTTTGATTTATGATGTTTTTGTAAATGAAGATAATGAAGTTAAAATATTAATGACGTTAACATCACCTAATTGTCCGGTTGCCGAATCTTTACCAAGAGAAGTAGAAGAGAAAGTGGCTTCTTTAAAAGAAATTATCAAAGCAGAAGTAGAAATTACTTTTGATCCAACGTGGACACAAGAAATGATGAGTGAAGAAGCTAAGTTAGAGCTTGGAATGCTTTAATTCAGTGAACAGTTATCAGTTGATAGTTAGTAGTTAGCAAACCTTTAACCCTTTACCTTTCAACCTTAAAAAATGGCAGAAGAAATAATCAATAGAGTTGCAAGTAGCAAATTAATTACATTAGATCTTGAGGATTTTTATCCTGAAGGAAATCGTGTGGTTTTTGACATTAAAGATTGGTTGTTTAAAGAAATCATTTTAAAAGAAAAAGATTTTAGAGCTTTTGTAAACGATCATAACTGGAATCAATACCAAGGTAATTATGTTGCATTAACGTGTTCTTCTGATGCTATTATTCCTTCTTGGGCATATTTATTAATCACCACAAAACTGGCTCCTTTTGCTAAAAAAATAGTTGTTGGTAATTTAGAAACTTTAGAGACTGTTATTTTTGAAAACATAATTAATCAACTAAATATAGCTATTTTTAAAGATAAACCTGTCATTCTAAAAGGTTGTTCTAACAAACCAATTCCTGCTTCTGCATACACGCTTTTAATTCAAAAACTTCAGCCAATTGCAAAATCAATTCTATTTGGCGAAGCATGTTCTACAGTTCCATTATACAAAGCCTCAAAATAATTTTTTTTGTTCTTTAATTCGTGTTACTTTTGCAACTTAAATTATTTTAAGAACTGATGAAAAAGTACCTTTTCGGTTTTCTTTTACTAATATCTACACTTAGTTTTTCTCAAGAAAAGAAAGATAGTATTCCTCCTGCGCCTCCAAAATGGAAGGTAACCGGCTTGTTTACGTTTTTGTTTAATCAATCTACTTTTACCAACTGGAAAGCCGGTGGAGACAATACAATTGCTGGGAATATTGGTGTTAATTATGATTTTAATTACAAAAGCGGAAAATGGAACTGGGACAATAGAATAATTACAGTCTATGGTTTAAGTAATATTCAAGAAGCAGGTGTTCGTAAAACAAATGACCGTTTTGAATACAATTCTTTATTGGGTTTAAAATCTAATAAATATTGGTTTTTCTCTTTTTTCTTAAACTTTAAAACACAATACACAAAAGGGTACGACGATAGAGAATCACCAAGATTACTGGTTTCAGATTTTTTTTCTCCTGCATACTTGTCTTTTGGTCCAGGAATGTTATGGAAAAGATCTGATGATATTACAATAAACATTGCGCCTGCAACCTCTCGATTTACTTTTGTAAACGATCACTTTTCTGGGAAATATGGGGTAAACCCTGGAGAAAACGTAAAATTTGCATTAGGATTTAGTTTATCCGGCTATTTAAATTTTGAAGTGTTGGAAAACATTAACATGCAAAATATTATTGCGTTGTATTCTAATTACTTAAATAAAGCTCAAAATGTGGATGTTGATTACCAAGCAAAGTTTTCTACAGATATCAATAAGTACATGACCACTAATGTTATTTTTCATATGTTGATTGACGACAACGCTTCTAGCAAAATACAACTGAAACAAATATTTGGACTTGGATTAAAGTATGTTTTTCATAAAAAATAAATTCAATAAAAATGATTAAAAAAATTTGCTTCGCACTATTAGTCGTTGCGGCAATTCAAACACAGGCTCAAGATACAACTGATCAACCAATTTCTAATTGGAAAAAAACAGGAAATATTTCTTTTTTGGTCAATCAATCTGCTTTTTCTAATTGGATTTCTGGTGGAGATAACACTGTTTCTGGTAATTTAGGAATCAATTATGACTTTAATTACTCGAAAGAAAACACCACTTGGGACAATAAAATAATGTTGGCTTACGGACTAAATAATGTCAAAGGGAACGGAACTAGAAAAACAGATGATACTTTTGAATTTAACTCGCTTTACGGGAAAAAAGCAACTGGAAATTGGTCGTATTCTTTCTTTTTAAATTTTAAAACGCAATTTACAAACGGTTATGATTATTCTAGTGTGCCAAAGGTAAAAACCTCGGCATTTTTAGCACCAGGGTATTTCAGTTTTGGTCCAGGTATGTTGTGGAAAAAATCAGATAATTTTAAAATAAACTTAGCGCCAATTACCTCTAAAATCACCATGGTTTCTGATGAATTTTCTGGAAGTTACGGAATAGATTTAGGGGAAAACACACGTTATGAGTTTGGTTTTAATGGTTCTCTAAATTACAAAACCATACTAATGGAAAACATTACGATGGAAAACATCTTAAATGTGTATGCTAATTATTTAGACAAACCACAAAATATGGATTTAGATTATCAATTAAACTTTGTAATGCAAATCAATAAATACGTATCTACCAACTTAAATTTTCATGCTATTGTTGATGACAATGCAACAAGTAAAATACAATTTAAAGAAGTGTTTGGCTTGGGAGTAAATTACATTTTCTAAAAAAAATTAAACCAACTTTAAAGAGCCAGCATTTTGCTGGCTCTTTATGTTTAACTAAATAAGGATTTATTTTTTACAGAAAAATTTATTCTTCTGTATATTCATCATACAAAAAGTTGTTGTACGGAAAACGTGCAATATGAATTTTCTTTACTTCTTCATACACCTTTTCTTTAAACTCTTCGATGTTTTCTTTATTGATGGCAGATAAAAATACAGCTGTTATTTCTAAATCGTTCATCCATGTTTTTTGCCAATCTTCTAGCGTATAATGTGCTTTGGTTTTTTCTGTAACCAAATCATCTTCGTCAATCGTTTCGTGAGCATAGGCATCGATTTTATTAAAAACCATAAGTGTTGGTTTATCGGCACTTTTTATTTCATCTAAAATGGTGTTTACAGACGCAATATGATCTTCAAAATTTGGATGCGAAATATCTACAACATGTAATAATAAATCGGCTTCTCTTACTTCATCTAAAGTAGATTTAAAAGATTCCACCAATTGTGTTGGTAATTTTCTAATAAAACCAACCGTGTCTGTCATTAAAAAAGGAATGTTTTTAACCACCACTTTCCGTACCGTTGTATCTAACGTAGCAAAGAGTTTGTTTTCGGCAAAAACATCACTTTTACTAATCACATTCATTAATGTTGATTTACCAACATTGGTGTAACCAACCAGAGCAACTCGAACCATTTTTCCACGATTTTTTCGTTGCACAGCCATTTGCTTATCAATGGTTGCAAGTTTCTTTTTAAGAATGGTAATTTTATCTCGAATAATACGTCTGTCTGTTTCAATTTCTGTTTCTCCAGGACCACGCATTCCAATTCCCCCTTTTTGTTTATCAAGGTGGGTCCAAAGGCGCGTTAATCTTGGTAATAAATATTCGCATTGTGCCAATTCAACTTGAGTTTTTGCCGAACTTGTTTGTGCTCTTTGGGCAAAAATATCGAGAATTAAATTGGTTCTGTCTAAAATCTTACAATCCAATACTTTTTCGATATTTCTAATTTGTGCTGGTGATAATTCGTCATCAAAAATAGCAGTACCAATATTGTGTGATTCTATATATGCAGCAACTTCTTCTAGTTTACCTGCTCCAATAAAGGTTTTTGGATGTGGTTTTTCTAGTTTTTGTGTAAATCTTTTTACGGCAATTCCTCCCGCGGTTAAGGTTAAAAACTCTAATTCATCTAAATATTCTTCAGACTGCGTTTCGTCTTGAAATTGTGTGATAACACCAATTAAAACGGCTTTTTCTGAAGTTACTTCTCTTTCGTCTATCATAAGGAGCAAAGGTATAAAGAAATCATTTTTTTAAACTACGAATCTTTGTTTTTCATCCAGCCTTTAATCTTTTCATCATCTAGTTGATATTTTTTATACTTTCCATCTCTATATCGGTGATAAATAAAAATGGGCATCAACAAAAAAGACAAGTAAAAAACCCCTAAACCCATTACAATTTCTGCTTTTGGATGATCGGTTTTTAACAAATAAATACCGATACACATCCAAAGGATAAAGATGATAAATAGACTTTTAAGAAGTGTTTTCATAAATTAAAAATTAACTTGTTACTTCAATTAGTTTATTTCTGTAAGCGGTTAGCAATTTAGATTTAGAGATAAAACCAACGTATTTTCCGTTTTTAACAACCGGTAAATTCCAAGCGTTGCTGTCTTTAAATTTTTTCATTACTTTCTCTGAATTATCTGTGTCAAAAATAACTTCTGGTGCAGATTTCATCACATCGGTTACTTTTACCTTTTCGTACATTTCTTGGTTGAACATCATAGAACGGATGTCATCCAGCAATACAATTCCTAAAAAATGTTCTTTATCATCTAAAACTGGATATAAATTACGGCTAGATTTTGCAACGTTTTCTTTGAGTAATTCTCCTAAATTCTTTTGAACGGTGGTCGTAATAAAATCGGTTTCAATTATTTTTTCGATGTCTAAAAACATCAATACATTTTTATCTTTATCATGTGTAATTAACTCCCCTCTTTTTGCTAATTGGGCTGTGTAAATATTAAACGGAACAAAGTGTTTGGTAATGATAAAAGAGATCGATGCTACAATCATCAACGGAATAAATAACTCATAACCTCCTGTGATTTCTGCAATTAAAAAAATGGCAGTAAGTGGAGCTAATAAAACACCTGCCATTAAACCAGCCATACCAACCATTGCAAAATTAATGGGTGAAACTTGAAAACCTAAAATATCAAAATAATTGATAAAAATGGCAAATAAATACCCTGTAACACTTCCTGTAAAAAGAGTTGGTGCAAAAATACCTCCAATACCACCAGCGCCAAAAGTAACAGAAGTTGCCACAATTTTAAACAGAATAATACCAACTAAAAAGAGCATTATTACTAAAATATTATTTGAATTGTAATTAAACACATTATTACTAATCACGCTACTTACATTTCCTTTTAAAATACTGTTAATGGTTTCATAACCCTCACCAAATAAGGGCGGAATAAGATAAACGACAACGCCTAAAACGACACCACCTATTAATAAGCGTTTATAAGGATTGTCTATTTTTCTGAAAAAATCTCCAATAATAAAATAAACTTTGCTAAAATATACCGAAACCAGTGCTGTAAAAACACCTAACGACATATAGAAGAAAACATCGCTTAATAAAAATTTATCTTCAATATTAATGTGTAATAATACATCGTCCCCCAAAAAGAAAAAAGAAGTTAACACGGCAGTAATGGATGCTAATAATAAAGGAATCATTGATGCCAACGTAAGTTCCAAGCTAAATATTTCTACCGCAAAAACAATTGCTGCAATTGGTGCTTTAAAAATAGACGACATAGCGCCTGCTGCTGCTGCACTAATTAATAAGGTTTTTGTTGTCTGATTTAAATGAAACAAGCGCGCAAAATTAGATCCCAATGCAGCACCTGTAGCAACCGTTGGCCCTTCCAAACCAACTGAACCTCCAAAACCCACCGTAAGTGGTGCTGTAAAAATAGAAGCCCACATTTGATGCCTAGGCATCATTCCTTTTTGCTTAGAAATGGCGTATAAAGTTGATGGAATTCCGTGTCCCACTTTCTTCTTAACCACATATTTAAGAACTAGTACTACTAGAAACATTCCTAAAATTGGAAAAATAAAATAAAAACCGTTGTGTATTTCTTTAATAAACTCGCCCTCTAATAAATACTGAATAAGATGGACTGCATTTTTTAAAATTACTGCGCCCAAACCTGCGAGTAAACCAATAATTGTACTAGCAATATTTATAAATTGTTTGTTAGAGATATTTTGATATCTCCATTTTAAAAATTTTTTAAAAATTTTTTTTGAACTAAAAGGCATTTTATTTACAAGTATTCCAACAATAGGGTTGGTGTTAAATTTGATTGATATTGCAACCTACTGTTGCTTTTTATTTAATTCCTTTAACTAATTATCATCGATAAACGCTGATGCGTTCATCTTTACACATCTCTACCTTAATTGTTTTTTGTTAAAATATCAGTTCCTAAATGGGTATTGTCTTTATTCTTAAACCAAGCGCGATTCTTCGGCATTTTTATTCCATTAATAGTTTCTTCTTTGTTTAGTAAAATATACTCACCATCATTTTTAGACTCGTCATGAAAAAACTGATATACTTCCATCGCATACGTTTTAGGATTGAAATAAAAATACCAAGTGTCTTTTCCAACTTCCTTTTTATAGGTAGCTTTTAAGACCAAATACTTTTTCCCTTTAAACGTTTTCTTGGCTACTTTTTGACGAATTATTGTACCGTCATCTTTTAGTTTCATCGGTAAACCGTACAAAAAAGTATAATAATTCTGATACATTTTTGCTCTTTCAATACTTAATTTATTCTTTTTCAAAATTTCATCAGATGGATTTTCATCACCATTAAAAACAATCTGAACACTGTCTTTCTTTATACGATACTCAGAAGTATTTTTACCGCTTTTTGCTTTTACCGAAAAGAATTGATTTGGAATATCAATTTGTATTTCACTATCTCTATTGGTGTTTTTTGGTGTTTCCATGGTTACCAATAAGGTCCCTTTAAACGTGTTCCAATTTCCGTTTGGGTCGTGGTATTCAATTGCCTTTTCTAATAATTGATTCCCTGTGAGTTCTTGACTGAAAGATTGTATTGAAAATAACAATACAAGAAGAATAAGTGATTTTTTCATAAATTAAAAGTACTAAAAAATCCCGCAAAAGCGGGATTAACATTTATTTCTGAATATCTAATTTGATACTCAATTCTTTTAGTTGATTCGCGTCGATAAAAGCTGGCGCATCAATCATTACATCTCTACCAGAATTGTTTTTTGGGAACGCAATAAAATCACGTATCGTTTCTTGTCCGCCTAAAATAGCAACCAATCGATCCAATCCAAAAGCTAAACCTCCGTGTGGCGGCGCGCCATATTCAAAAGCATCCATTAAAAAACCAAATTGTGCTTTGGCATCTTCTTCAGAAAAACCAAGATGTTTTAACATGGTTGCTTGCATTTGTTTATCATGAATTCTGATAGAACCTCCACCGATTTCATTTCCATTTAACACCAAATCATATGCATTTGCTTTTACAGCTCCAGGATCTGAATCTAACAATTCTAGTTGACCAGGTTTTGGTGATGTAAACGGGTGATGCATTGCATGATAATGTCCTGTTTCTTCGTCCAATTCTAACAATGGAAAATCGATTACCCAAAGTGGCGCAAATACTTTTGGATCTCTCAACCCTAAACGTGTTGCTAATTCCATTCGTAAAGCAGATAATTGTGCTCTTACTTTATTGGTTTCTCCTGATAAAATACAGATTAAATCTCCGGCTTTCGCTTCCGTTTTATCTGCCCATTTTGCCAAGTCTTCTTGATCGTAAAATTTATCTACAGATGATTTGAATGTTCCGTCTTCATTAACTCGACAATAAATCATTCCTAAAGCACCAACTTGTGGGCGACGAACCCAATCAATCAATTTATCTATTTCTTTTCTTGTGTAAGAATTTCCTCCAGGAACAGCGATTCCAACAACCAATTCAGCATCGTTAAACACTTTGAACTCCTTGTGCTGTGTAAAATGGTTTAACTCGCCAAACTCCATTCCAAAACGGATGTCTGGCTTGTCATTTCCATACAAACGCATCGCATCATCATACAACATTCTTGGAAATTTCTCCACTTCAACTCCGTTGATTTCTTTTAGCAAATGACGTGTCAATCCTTCGAAAATAGTTAAAATATCTTCTTGCTCAACAAAGGCCATTTCACAATCAATTTGTGTAAATTCTGGCTGTCTGTCTGCGCGCAAATCTTCGTCTCTAAAACATTTTACAATCTGAAAATATTTGTCCATTCCGCCAACCATTAATAGTTGTTTGAATGTTTGTGGAGATTGTGGCAACGCATAAAACTGCCCTTCATTCATGCGAGAAGGAACCACAAAATCTCTTGCGCCTTCTGGCGTAGATTTTATTAAATACGGCGTTTCTACTTCTATAAATTCTTGATCAGACAAGTATTTACGAACTTCCATCGAAACTTTATGACGGAAAATTAAATTGTTTTTTACCGGATTTCTTCTGATATCTAAATACCGATATTTCATTCTAATATCTTCTCCACCATCCGTTTCATCTTCAATGGTAAAAGGCGGCAGCACAGCTGCATTAAGTATAACAAGATTACTTACTAGAACTTCGATATCACCAGTTTTCATTTTAGGATTCTTAGAACTTCTTTCAATAACAGTTCCTGTAACCTGAATCACAAACTCTCTACCAAGCGTTTTTGCTTGCTCGATAATTGCTTTTGGCGTGCGATCTTCATCAAAAATTAATTGTGTAATTCCGTATCTATCACGTACATCTACCCAAATCATAAATCCTTTATCTCGCGATTTTTGTACCCAACCCGCCAAGGTTACTTCTGTATTGATGTGCGATGCTCTTAACTCACCACAAGAATGACTTCTATACATTTTATTGCTTTAAATAATGCTGCAAATTTAACAAGATAATTTTGGAAGTAAGTCTTTTAATAGAAGAAATAATTTATGTATTTCAATAACAAAATATATGATAACATACTGATATTCAGGTTATTTAAATTTAATTCATTATATTTGAGTTATCTCTTTAAAATAAATGATGTTAAGGTGTATGTAAATATATAACTAACTAAAGTTTTTTATTATGAAAAAATTACTCATTCTAGTATTTGGAATTCTTTCTTATTTTATCTTTTTTGTTACATTTTTGTATGCTATTGGATTTGTAGGAGAGTTGTACGTTCCAAAAACAATTAACAGTGGAGATTCTGGATCAAACGCAATCATTATCAATTTAGTATTGCTTTCTGTTTTTGCATTACAACACAGTATTATGGCAAGACCCGGATTTAAAAAATGGTGGAATACTGTTTTTGGAGCAGCAATGGAAAGAAGTATTTATGTGTTATTTTCTAGTTTAGCATTGATCTTAATTTATTGGAAATGGCAACCGATGACAGCTATTGTTTGGAATGTAGAAGGAGAAACATATGCAATAATTATTCAAGTAATCTTTTGGATTGGGTGGGGGATTGTATTAACTTCTACTTTCTTAATTAGCCACTTTCACTTATTTGGGTTACAACAAGTATTTGAAAATTTTAAAAATAAAACCTTAAACGATCCTGAATTTAAAATGAATCTTTTTTACAGATTGGTGCGTCATCCAATAATGTTAGGATTTATGATTGCGTTTTGGGCGAAAGCGGAAATGACGCAAGGACAGCTATTATTTGCAGCAGTAACAACAATATATATGTTCGTTGCTGTAAAATTTTTAGAAGAAAAAGATTTATTAAAAATGCACGGAGAAGATTATAAAAAATATCAAAAATCAACTTCTATGATTATTCCGTTCTTTAAATTCAACAAAAAATAAAATCTAACAACTATTTAAATAAAAGCCGCTTAAAGCGGCTTTTATTTTGTCTGTCAAACTCCAAAAATCTTTGTAAGTTTGTACTTATGAGCGCAATAAACATACAAGAGAAATTCAACTTATTTTCTGACCATTGGTCGCCAAAAAAAATTGGCGAATTAAACAATCAACAAATCTTATTAGCAAAGTTAAAAGGCGAATTTGTGTTTCACAAACACGATGATGAAGATGAGTTGTTTATGGTCATAAAAGGTTCTTTAGATATTGAATTACGAGACAAAACGGTCACCTTAAACGAAGGTGAATTTTATATTGTTCCGAAAGGAGTGGAGCACAAACCCATTGCAAAAGAAGAAGTTCATGTTTTGTTGTTTGAGCCTTTAAGCACCAAACATACTGGCGATGTAATTGCAGATATCACCTTAGAAAGGTATGAATCTATTTAAAATAGTTTTGAATGTTGAGTTATGAATTTTAAGTTCACTAAAAACTAAGGTTAATGAGTAAACTATATTTAGTTCCAACGCCAATTGGCAATTTAGAAGACATGACTTTTAGAGCAATCAGGGTTTTAAAAGAAGTCGATTTTATTTTAGCAGAAGACACACGAACAAGCGGAAAATTGTTAAAACATTTTGAGATTGGCACGCAAATGCACAGTCATCATATGCATAACGAACACAAATCGATTGAAGGAATTTTAAACAGAATTAGAAACGGAGAAACGTGTGCTTTAATTTCTGACGCTGGAACTCCAGCAATTTCTGATCCTGGATTTTTGTTGACAAGAGCCTGTGTAGAACATAATATTAAAGTGGATTGTTTGCCTGGCGCAACCGCTTTTGTTCCGGCTTTGGTAAACTCTGGCTTGCCAAATGATAAGTTTGTTTTTGAAGGATTTTTACCCGTAAAAAAAGGGAGACAAACGCGTTTGTTATTACTAGCAGAAGAAACGAGAACGATGCTATTTTATGAATCTCCACATAAATTAGTAAAAACATTAGGCCATTTTGTGGAATATTTTGGAGCTAATAGACAAGTTTCTGTTTCTAGAGAATTAACCAAACTATTTGAAGAAACCATAAGAGGAACTGCAACCGAAGTATTAACACATTACACAAACAAACCACCAAAAGGAGAAATTGTGATTGTGGTTGAAGGAAGAAGATAAAATCTTCACTTATTTAAAAAATTACTAAATGCAAAACCTCCTCTCAGAAATAAAAAAATGCACACTTTGCGAACCTCATTTAGAGTTGGGCGCAAATCCTGTAGTTTCTGCGCATCAAAATTCTAAAATTGTAATTATCGGGCAAGCACCCGGAATTAAAGTGCACAATTCTGGTATTCCGTGGGACGATGCAAGCGGAAAACAATTGCGAAAATGGCTCAATGTTTCTGATGAAGATTTTTACGATGTAGAAAAATTCGCCATTATCCCAATGGGATTTTGTTATCCCGGAAAAGGAACTTCTGGTGATAAACCGCCACGTAAAGAATGCGCTCCGCTGTGGCACAAACAATTATTTGACAACATGCCACATGTAGAATTGGTGATTCTTATCGGAATGTATGCACAGAAGTATTACTTAAAAGACAAAGCAAAAAGAACATTGACAGAAACAGTTGAGTTTTATCCAGCATATTTACCAGCGTTTTTTGTGTTGCCACATCCATCGCCAAGAAATCGGTTTTGGCTGACTAAAAACCCGTGGTTTGAAAAAGAAGTTTTACCAACGTTAAAAGAAACCATTTCAAAAATAATTTCATAGAAAAATCGTAGTATTACACTCCAAAAACAACTCTATCATGTTCAAAAAATATTTTATCCTCGCTTTTTGTGTGAGTTTATTTGTTGCGTGTCAACAAAACAATGAATTAAAAACTGCTGAATATTCAGACGTCATCAATAAAGAATTTACTGGAAATTTGGCTTTTGAAACCACTTCTTTTGTAGAAAAATACTGGCGTGTTGTTGGTAATACAGGTTTTAATAAAAGTGTCCATTTTATTGCTGAACAACTCGAAAAAGACGGTTATGTTTTAGAGGAAAAAGCAACCGAAAAAGACAAACTAACTTACAGAATAGAGAAGCGTCCGTTAAAAAGACCAACTTGGGAATCTGTGGATGCAACGGTAACAATTAATGGAGAAAAAGCACCATTATTAGCACATGCAACCAACAGAAATATGATTGCTTTAAACTCTTACAGTACTCCGAAAAATGGCGTAACTGCTGAAGTAATTTATATCAAAGATCTTAAGAAATTAAAAACAACCAACGTAAAAGGAAAAATTGTTTTTGCAGAAACAAGTCCTGGAAGAATTTTTAAAATTGCTCTAGATGGTGGAGCTGTTGGTGTAATAACCTATAGCAATCCTGCCTATTTACAACCAGAAAAAAATACAACTTCCATTCAGTTTCGTTCTGTTCCTTTAGACTCCGTTCATAAATCTTGGGGAATTGCCCTATCTTTTGCAGCAAAAGAGCGTTTAAAATCCGCTTTATCAAAAGGAAAAGTGAGTTTGAATGTACAAATTGAAACAAAGATTTATAAATCAGAAGAACTAACCATTGTTGCTGATGTTAAAGGAAGTGAGCAACCAAAAAAACGCTTGGTTTTTAGTGCTCATATTCAAGAGCCTGGTGCAAACGATAATGCTACAGGAGTTGGAGTTGCGTTAGAAATGGCTGCTGTTACAGCAAAATTGGTGAAAGAAGGAAAAATAAATCCGAAGAGAACATTAACCTTTTTATGGGGCGATGAAATTGTATCAACAGGAAGATACGTGAAAGAAGATAGCATCAGGGCAAAAGATATTGTTTGGGGAATTTCTTTAGACATGGTTGGAGAAGATACTGAGAAAACTGGCGGAACTTTTTTAATCGAAAAAATGCCAGATCCTAGTGCCATTTGGACAAGAGGAAATGATAAACATACAGAATGGGGCGGAAGAAAATTAAAGGCAAAAGACCTGAAACCACATTATCTAAACGACTTTGTAATAGAAAAATTTAAAGCACAAGGAAAACGTGCAAACTGGGTTGTAAATACAAATCCATATGAAGGAGGAAGTGATCATGTGCCGTTTTTAAGAGGAAATATACCGAGTGTGTTGTTTTGGCATTTTACAGATCAATTTTATCATACTGATAATGATAGAATTGATAAAGTTTCTAAATCGACCTTAAAAAATGTGGGAACAGCAGCATTAATTTCTGCTTTTGAATTGATAAATGCTGATGCAAACACCGCAAAAAAAGTATTAAAAAACATTGAAAATGCTGCCATTACTCGTTTAAACGAAGAGTTAAAACAAGGTAAATTAGCCATGGAAAAAGGAGAAGATGTAAAAACGCAAGTAGAAATAGTTACTGCTTGGGAAGATTGGTATGTTAAAGCTGCTGCAACAACTTCTGATATGGTTTCTGATGTTTCATTGATACAATCAGATATTGAAAAAGTGCAAGCTGTAATAAAAGAAAAAGCAGCAAATATTAATCTATCTTTAAGTAAATAAATTACTTTTTATCAAATAATTAACTGTAATTTTAAAACAACAAACATGCAAAATAAAAGTTACGACACCGTAAGTGAAGCTATGACCGACCTTAAAAAGCTTGGTTATACTATGGATTTTTCAATTATGACTGAAGAAGATTGCATCATATGTCATAAAACACAAACAGAATTATCGCCAGAAGATTTTAAGATAGATGCTTTTTACAGGTTTGAAGGAGACAGTGATCCAGGAGATGAAATGATTGTTTATGCAATTTCTTCAAATACATATAATTTAAAAGGAATTGTCGTAAATGCATTTGGAATGTATGCTGATACCACAACTTCGGCAATTGTAGAAAAACTAAATAACATTTATAAAAACCCCAAGTAAGGAAAGTATAATTATAAACCATTAGATATAAAAAAACCTCATCAATTACTGCAATAATTAGCGTACATGATGAGGTTTTTAGTATAAAATAGGTTTCGTTTATTTATCTAATCCGCCTTTTCTTTGAGGAGAACGAGGTGTTGGCCATTCTCTCGCTTTTCCTGTTCTAGGATTGATTGGCATTACAATTTTCTCTGTAGAAGTTCTGTTTGGATCTTCACTTGCCATATATGTTAAAATAGCCGTTAAGATTGCGTTGTTTCTTACATCGTCAAAAACAATTTTATCATAGGTATCTCTATTTGTGTGCCACGTATAATTCCAATAAGACCAACTTAAAGAACTTAAACTAAATGCTGGCGCGCCAGCCGCTAAGAAAGAAGCATTATCTGATCCTCCTCCGCTTGGCATTCCAGGAAAATTTGTTTTAATGTGTTTTGTAATATCTTTTGGCACAGCAGATAACCATCTTGATAAGAAGTCATACGAATGTAAAAATCCTGCACCTGAAAGGTTTACAACGCGTCCTGTTCCGTTATCTTGATTAAAAGAAGCTTGAATGTTTTTTACAATTTCTGGATGATCTTCTACAAAAGCTCTAGAACCGTTTAAACCTTGCTCTTCACTTCCCCAATGTCCCACTAAAATGGTTCTCTTCGGATTTGGATACATTTTCTTTAAAATACGCATCGCTTCCATCATCACTAAAGTTCCAGTCCCGTTATCGGTTGCTCCAGTTCCACCATCCCAAGAATCAAAATGTGCAGAAAGCACAATGTATTCATTAGGGAATTCAGTTCCTTTAATTTCTGCAATGGTATTAAAATTATCTACTTTTCCTAATTCTTTAGATTTCGCAACAATATCAATTCTTGGTTTATCTCCATATTCTACCATTCTGTATAACATTCCGTAATCTTCTAATTCCATATCAACTGTTGGAATTTTTTTAGTTCTAGCGCTAAAAATTTTGTTTACCCCAAATCCTCTAGACCAATTAGAAGCAACCAAACCAGCGGCTCCTGCTTTTTCTAATTCAGCGATGATTGTTCTAGAATTAAATCCTGTATTTTTAATGTTTTGAGACCATTCTTTAGTAGATTCATTACGCTCTTTTTTCATTTTTTCAAATGATTCTGGCGTCGCAAACTCTTCCCAGTTATAATCTGGTCTTCCTGTAGGTTGTTTCATAGAAATCAACACAATTTTTCCTTTTATCGTTTTTAACCAACGTTGAAATGCTTCTTTGTCAGAAATTTTAGGAATAATTATTACTTCTCCAGAAACTCCTTTTTTAGAAGTACTTGGATTCCAAGCCAATTGCGTTGCATTTAAACTTTGCACTCTTGGATACGTCATATCTACATGCGTAATTCCGCGTTCCCATCCGCGCCATTCTCCCCATTTTTCATTTTTGGCAGAAATTCCCCAAGATTTGTATTTGGCAACAGCCCAATCGTTGGCTTGTTTCATTTGTGGCGTACCAACTAAACGTGGTCCGATAACATCTAAAAGTTGGTGTGCTAAGTTTTCTAATTGCGAGTTGTTGTTTGCTTCGTTAATAATGTTTTGAACAACTGGATCTTTACTTTGTGCATTAACAGCCGTTGACGCCATTAGAAACAATACAAAAATTTGTAGAATTTTTTTCATTTTTATAAAATTTAATTAGTTGATGGTTAGTTGTAAATATAACGAAGTCCGGTTTATCTATTTGTTAAAATTTATGTTAAATGTCGAACAACATCACTAAAAAAGAGCTAGAATTTTGAGCAAAAAAAGGCATCATTTACTGAAATAGGTTCAGTAAATGATGCATTTTAGATTTCTATAAAAGTACTATTGGTGTTTTCCTTTTTCCCAGCCTGTTTTTCCTAAATATTTTTCTCCGCTTTCTACAGCGCCATCTTCAATTGATGTTCCCATAGAATCGTTCCATCTATTTAAATATCCGAAGAGCGAAATAACACCCAACATTTCTACAATTTCTCCTTCGTCCCAATATTTATAGAGTTCGTTTTTAATGTTTTCATCCACAGCATTTGGAACCATAGAAGCTGCCAACGAAAAATCTAAGGCGGCACGTTCTGCATCAGAAAAAGCAGCATGTGTTTTATATTCCCAAATATTATCTAATTGTTCTTGTTCTGCTCCGTAGCGTTCTGCGGCTCTAATGGCATGTGCTTGGCAATATCTACAACCTGTTGCATTACTAGAAACCCAAGCAATCATTCTTTTTAAAGCAGAAGTTACGCGACCTTCATTTGCCATAACGGCTTTGTTTAAATTGATAAATGCTTTTGAAATTGCAGGTCTTCGTTGCATGGTTAAAACAGAATTAGGACAAAATCCTAAGGTTTCATTAAAGAATTCTGCTAATTCTTGTGTTTCTAAATCGTGGTTTGCAGATAAAGGTGTTACTAATGGCATATCTTTTCTATTTTTATACCTTCAAATATATCTATTTTTATAACTTTAACTTTCTAATTCATCAAAACTTATCTATGAAGCTCAAATTACATTCTTATGATCTAGTGTTACAACACACTTTTACAATTTCTAGAGAATCTAGAAACACACAACCAACGTTAATTGTAGAATTGTCTGAGGATGGTTTTCATGGTTTTGGAGAAACTTCTTCCAACACCTATTATCAAATTACCATGAAAAATTTGATTGATCAAATTACCGAAAACCAAGCTTTTATTGAATCATTGTCTGATGCAACTCCAGATGAATTTTGGACAAAACTACAACCACTTTTTAAAAATAATATGTTTGCACTTTGTGCTTTAGACATGGCTTTTAACGATTTGTATGCGCGCAAAAAAGGTAAAAAATTATACGAAGTTTGGCTTTTGCAACCAAAAAATAATCCGATGACAGATTATACCATTGGAATTGACGCTATTGAAACCATGGTTGCTAAAATGAAAGAATTGCCTTGGCCAATTTATAAAATAAAATTAGGAACAAAAAACGATATTGAAATTGTAACCGAACTTAGAAAACACACCAATGCAATTTTTAGAATTGATGCCAATTGTGGATGGACAGCAGATGAAGCAATAGAAAACTCTTTTAAATTAAAAGAATTAGGCGTAGAATTTTTAGAGCAGCCTTTAAAAGCTGATGATATTGAAGGTCATAAAAAATTATTTGCAAATTCTGCCTTACCAATTATTGCTGACGAAAGTTGTATTGTAGAAAGTGATGTTGAAAAATGTGCAGGTTTATTTCATGGGGTCAATGTAAAACTAACCAAATGTGGCGGTTTAACTCCAGGAAAAAGAATGTTAGAAAACGCCAAAAGATTGGGCTTAAAAACCATGGTTGGTTGTATGACAGAATCGAGCATCGGAATTTCTGCTATTGCGCATTTATTGCCTTTATTGGATTATGTTGATATGGATGGATCCTTGCTTTTAAAAGAAGACATTGCAACAGGAATTACCATTAAAGACGGCGTAATTTTGTATGCTGATGAAAATGGAATAGGAGCACATTTATTGTAAGCATGCAGTTACAAAAAGCTCCAAATACAACAGCAATCATCAACAACAAAGAATATTTGTTTTTTAGCGGAACTTCGTATTTAGGAATTCCGATGTTGCCGCAGTTTCAAGAAATAGTAACACAAAGTATTCTAAAATGGGGAACTTCGTATGGAAGTTCTAGAAGTGCAAATTTAAAACTCTCGGTTTATCAAAAAGGAGAGAACTATTTAAGTGCTTTTTTAAATACTAATGATGCCGTTACAGTTTCATCAGGAACCTTAGCCGGACAATTTGCGTTGCGAAGTTTACAAAAAAAAGTGGATGCTTTTTTTTATATGCCCAAAACACATCCATCAATTTTAATTGATGAAGCTAAACCTATTTTTGAAAATGATGAGTTAAATTCTAACTTAAAAAACGCACAAAATAAATCGATTTGTATTCTTGTTGATGCCATTGCTGCTTTAGAAACAACCCCTTTTTCGTTTGCATTTTTAAATGAAATCTCTAGCACAAATACACTCTTTATTTTGTTGGATGAATCGCATAGTTTGGGCGTTTTAGGTGCAAACGGAACTGGAATTTCATCACAAATTCCGAAAGCAAAAAACAGAGAAGTTATTATTGTTTCTTCATTAGGAAAAGCATTTGGAATTAACGGTGGAGTAATTGCAGGAAGCACAGCATTTATCAATTTGGTAAAAACCGATTCGTTATTTATTGGTTGCGCAGGTATGAATCCGTCTTTTTTAGAGGCTTTTGTAAACGGAGCAGAAATCTATCAACATCAATTGAAAAAATTAAGAGAAAATTGCTCTTATGTATATCATAAAGTAAACCATTTAAAAGCGGTTCGGATGTCAGAGAATTATCCTGTTTTCTTTTTTGGAAACGAAGAAATTGCAGATTATTTATACAAAAAAGGGATTTTAATTACCAGTTTTTATTATCCTGCATCAACCAAAAAAATCAATAGAATAGTATTGAATGCAAATCACACACAAAAGCAGTTAGATTTTTTAATAGATTGCATCATCCAATTCTAATTATAGTAAATTTGTAAAAACAAAACAAAAAAATGACAACAAATACAGTAACAACATCTTGGAAAAAAAACGGACTATTAGCATCGGATAACCCCAGCGGAAACTCATTAATAATGTACGATGCTAGTGAAGATCATGGCGATTTGGTTGGTTTTGGTCCAAAAGCATTGATGCTTTCTTCGTTGGCTGGTTGTTCTGGTTTGGATGTAGATTCGCTTCTAAAAAAAATGCGCGCAGAACCAGAAGATTTTAAGATTGTTGTTACAGCAGAATTAACAGAAGAACATCCTAAATTTTATCATAAAGTACATGTTGCGTATCATTTTTATGGAACCGATTTAAAAGCAGATAAAATTACAAAAGCGGTAAATTTATCGGT
This sequence comes from Polaribacter huanghezhanensis, assembly GCF_030444335.1. Lineage (NCBI taxonomy): Bacteria > Pseudomonadati > Bacteroidota > Flavobacteriia > Flavobacteriales > Flavobacteriaceae > Polaribacter > Polaribacter huanghezhanensis. The sequence continues at coordinate 736,569 of NZ_CP128595.1, forward strand.
AGATAGATATTGTGGCGTGATGGAAATGTTTAGACAATTTGCTAAAATAACAACAGAAATTAAGTTGCATGAAAAATAATTAAAAAATAAATTCAATACTAAATTGCTATGCGTTGGACGTTAAAAACAACACCAGAAAAAGAAAAAATTAAACACCTTGCTAACGAATTATCCATAGAAAAACCACTTGCAGAAATCTTATTGCAACGTGGAATTTCTACCTTTGATGAAGCCAAAAAATACTTTCGACCATCGTTAGAAGATTTGCACGATCCGTTTTTGATGAAAGATATGGACGTTGCTGTACACCGAATTGAAACCGCCATTGCAAACAACGAAAATATTTTAATTTATGGCGATTATGATGTTGATGGAACAACTTCGGTTTCGTTGGTTTCGTCGTATTTAAAAACGTATTATAAAAACGTTTCAACCTACATTCCAGATAGATATGGAGAAGGTTACGGCATTTCTTATCAAGGAATTGATTTTGCCGAAGACAACAATTTCTCTCTAATTATTGCTTTAGATTGTGGTATCAAAGCGTTGGATAAAGTTGATTATGCATCCCAAAAAAACATCGATTTTATTATTTGTGATCATCACAAACCAGGCGCCGAAATTCCGAAAGCTGTTGCCGTTTTAAATCCGAAAAGAACAGATTGCAACTATCCTTACGATGAATTGTGTGGTTGTGGAGTTGGATTTAAATTGGTGCAAGCGTTGGCATCCAAAAGAAAGCAAACGATAGCTGATTTAACGCCGTATTTAGATTTGGTTGCTACGGCAATTGGCGCAGATATTGTTCCGATGACTGGCGAAAACAGAACCTTGGCATATTTTGGTTTGCAAGTAATCAATTCAAATCCTAGAAACGGATTTAAAGCCATCATTCATCAATTAAAAAAGAAAGAATTAACCATTACCGATGTGGTTTTTATCATCGCACCAAGAATTAATGCTGCTGGACGCATGAAACACGGAAATTATGCAGTAGAATTGTTGACAGAAATGGATTTTGAAACTGCAGTTGAGTTTGCATCAGCCATCGAAAAAAATAATTCTGACAGAAAAGAACTCGATAAAAAAATTACGCAAGAAGCCTTGCTACAAATTACAGAAAATAAGGAAGAAAAAAACGTTACAACAGTTGTTTTTCGTGAAGATTGGCATAAAGGGGTAATTGGAATTGTGGCTTCTAGATTAATAGAAACGCATTACAGACCTACGTTGGTTTTTACAAAAAGTGGCGATAAGTTAGCTGCTTCTGCAAGATCTGTAAAAGGATTTGATGTGTATAATGCACTAGAACAATGTGCGGTATTTATTGAGCAATTTGGCGGACATAAATATGCTGCTGGTTTGACCTTATTGCCAGAAAATTACGAGAATTTTAAACAAAAATTTGAAGAAGTTGTACAGCAAACCATTTTACCAGAACAATTGATTCCAGAAATTGCGATTGATGCAGAAATTGAACTTTCTGATATTACGCCAAAATTTTTTAGAATACTACAACAAATGGCTCCTTTTGGTCCGCAAAATATGAAACCAACTTTTACAACTGCTGCGGTTAGAGATAACGGATTTGGAAAACAAGTTGGCGAAGACAAAAGTCATTTACGCCTTAATTTAATTTACGGCTCTGATAACAAAACCTATACAGCTATTGGTTTTGGTTTGGGTGATAAAATATCAATCATAAAAAATGCTTTTGATATTGTGTACAACATCGACGAAAATACGTGGAATGGTTTTACAAATATTCAGCTCTTATTAAAAGACATTAAATAAATTTTTCTTAATTTTGAGTAATTGCTAAAGAAAATGAAAAATTTACCAACCATTTTTCTTGAACAGAAAGTTCATAGAAAAGAGCATCAATTGCTTATAAAATTTAAGTATCATCAGAAATTAATTGACTTAATTAAGACTGTTGATGGTGTGCGTTGGAGCACTTCTTTAAAATCTTGGTATTTTAAAAATACCGATAAAAATTTACTTTTAATTACATGTCTTTTTGAAGGAATTACAACTGTAAACACCAGTAATATTTCAAGGAAAAAGGTCTTTAGACGCAACTTAACTGAAGATCAAAAAATACTATTAAATAATTTTTATTTGTATTTAAAAGGGAAAAGATACAGTCAAAGTACCATAAATACCTACACTTTTTTTATTGCTGATTTTATTAATTTTCACACAAAAACAGCTTTAGAAGATCTTACAAATAGAAATGTAGAAGAATTTATAGAAACGGTATTTATGGAAAGAAATTATTCTGTAAGTTCTCAACGACAATTTATAAGTGCCTTAAAGATTTTTATCGTTTTTTATCCGCAGACAGCAATTAACGACTTGCAATTAGAAAGACCAAAAAAATCTAGAAAATTACCAAATGTTTTATCACAAGAAGAGATTTTAGAAATTATTAGATGCACGCAGAATTTAAAACACAGAGCTATTTTGGCATTAATTTATTCTTGCGGATTGCGAATAAGTGAGCTGATCAATTTAAAATTAAAAGATTTTCATATAGAAAGAAAGCAATTAATTGTGAATCAAGGAAAAGGGCGAAAAGACAGATATGTAAGTTTGGCAGATAGTTTTTTGCCGCTTTTATCTAATTATTATTACTCGTACAAACCAAAGGTGTATTTTGTTGAAGGGCAAAAAGGAGGAAAATATAGCGCAGAAAGTGTGCGACAGTTTTTGCGAAAAAGTTGTTTAAAAGCAAAAATATATAAAACAGTAACGCCACACACATTAAGACATAGTTATGCCACGCATTTGTTAGAAAACGGCGTTGATATTAGATACATTCAGTCTTTATTAGGGCATGCAAAACCAGAGACTACAATGATTTACACCCATGTAAAACGCAAAGATTTAATGGAGATTCAAAACCCTTTAGATGTTGCGTTACAAAAACTAGAGAAAGCCGATAAGGAAAACAAAAAACTTTTGTTATCCCGAAAAATTTAACCAAAAATCAATATATTTGATTTGATATAACCAGTTGTGCAACATTATGAAAAAAGACAATGACCTTAGATGAACTACTTGCTTTAACGGAAAATATTAAGGTCGAAATCTCTGAATTAGAATGGCACGAAGATGATGTGAGACATAGTTTTTTTGGTCTCTACTATTCTGGTATTTATGACTTTTATATTGGAAAAACTACTTTTAGGTTAGCCGAATATCTTGGTCAGGGAAAAGTTGCTTTTACACAAGACATATATGATTTCAATCCTCACGCAAAACGTCTTTACGAAATTCAAGAACATCCAATGCTATCAGCTGGATTTCACAATGATTTGAACCGGAATGTTACATTTGGAACTTGGACTGCATTTGAATTTTCAATCTCTTTGATATTTGACTACTTGGTTACTGACCACGAATACGAATCTATTGTAAAAAAATTAAATGCAAAACTTGTTAAAGCTATTTCATCACTTGAAGAAAGTAGCAAGACTTTAATCTTAGATATATTAAAGAAATCATCTTTTGTACCACTTTTTAGAAAACTGAATTTCATAGTAAAAAGAATAGCTAATTGTTATCCCGACACTTTAAAAGAAGACAGAGAATTTGTTGAATTTGTTGGAAAATTGCGTAATTGTATGATTCATTCAAATGGATATTATCGAGGTAATTATTTTAAATATGAATTTGGAGAAACTATTTTTGAATTTGAGGATAAGCAAATATTTAGTCAAGTTGGAACCAATCAATTTGTGTATCTTGAGATAGCAATTAAATTAAAAGATATTTTCAGGAAAATTTGTAATTGCACAAATGATATTGAGAATATTCCATATCCAGAAGATGGACAAAATATTGCAAAAACTTAAATAAAATTAACGCTAAATGACAAATTTAAATACTAATCCTAAAAAACTTACACCAAAAGAAAGATATGAATTCTTGATAAATGCAAGGAATTTCCATTACGATAACTTCAACAAGTGGATGACTTACTTTTATGTTGCTATTGGTGCTTTATTTGTTGGCTATTATACAATCGCCTCTTCAGAAAATTTATATAATGAGAAAATAATATTAATTGTTCTCGGATATATTACCTCTCTTTTTTGGTATTGGTCAAGTAAGGGATATTATTTTTGGAACATCAATTTTATAACTTTGGTAAATGACTGTGAAACAAATACCCTAAAACTTAAAAAAAAGAAACGAGTTTACTCAGTTTTTGCAAACAAAAAAACACAGAACAATTACCTAAATCCAATTAGTGGAGCAAACATTTCAACATCTAAAATTGCAATTTTATTCTCATTCATAATTTCTATTGTTTGGGGAATATTACTCTTAGAGAAATTGAAAGAAATAGAAATTCATTTTATTTGCGAATTTTTAGTTTCTCTTTTCACTACTTTATTATTAAGTTATATTATACCAAAGTATTTATTAAAAAGTAAAATTGACCATTTCCCTGATTTGGAAATTGACCAAACTGAATAAAAATAACGTTGCACAACACCGTATATAATTTATTGCTGGCTTCTTGCCTACTTACGAAAGTCCTCGCGGACTTTCTTGGTCGGTAATTATTTACTAAATTAGTTGCTTGAAACACGCAACAAACCATATACAAACACGTTGTACACAAGCTGAAAAGAACGCAAGCCAGCCGCATAAATAGCACATTTGTTTTTTTTCAAAGCAAATCCAACGCTAAAAAAAACAAAAGAGCTATTTTAGCCAACGCTCAACCGAATTAAAGAAATGAAAAATGAAGCTCACGCAAGAATAAAAATCAATCAACTGCTCGAAGAAGCGGAATGGAGGTTTTTTGACAATGAGCAAGGTTCTGCGAATATCTTACTTGAAAATCACGTAAAAATTACCCAAACTGAAGTTGACGCTTGGGGAAACGATTTTGAAAAAGTAAAGTCTGGTTCTTTAGACTTTTTACTAGTTGACAGCAACAATAAACCAATTTGTGTTTTAGAAGCTAAAAAAGAAAGTCTTCATCCACTTATAGCAAAAGAACAAGCAAGAAAATATGCCAAAACAGTAGGAGCTCAATTTATCATTCTATCAAATGGAATTGTGCACTTCCTTTGGAACTTAGAGAAAGGGAATCCAAAACCGATTTATAAATTTCCATCACCAAGTGAAATTGGAGCAATTAAGGAATGGAATCCTGACAGAACTTCATTGGCGAACGAAGAAGTAAAAGATGACTTTATTGCTATTGTTCAAATGCCTGATTATGCGGAAAGACCTGAATGGAAAGGAAACCCTATAGACAGTAAAGATTTTATTTGGAATAATGGGTTAAGATTTTTAAGATATTACCAATTAAAAGCAATTCAAGAATTACAAAAAGCAGTTGCAAACAAAAAAGACCGTTTTCTTTTTGAAATGGCAACTGGAACTGGAAAAACACTTACTGCTGCTGGAGTAATTAGACTTTTCTTAAGAACTCAAAACGCAAGACGAGTATTATTTCTTGTAGATAGATTGGAATTAGAAGACCAAGCTTGGAAAGCTTTTACAAACTATCTTAAACCAGATTACACAACATTTATCTACAAAGAAAATAAAAGCGATTGGAGAAAAGCGGATATAGTTGTTACAACTATTCAATCTTTAATGTTCAATAACAAATATAGGTACGAATTTAAACCAACGGATTTTGACTTGTTAATTTCAGATGAATCACATCGTTCAATATCAGGAAATGCGAGAGCTGTTTTCGAATATTTTCACGGTTACAAATTAGGTTTAACAGCAACACCAAAAGATTATTTAAAAAGTGTTGATATTGACAAAGTAAAAGAAAACGACCCAAGAGAAATCGAAAGACGTTTGCTAAGAGATACATATGCAACCTTCGGTTGCGAAGGTGGTGACCCAACATTTCGCTATTCTTTAATAGATGGCGTAAAAGATGGTTTCCTTATCAATCCAAGAGTTTTAGATGCTAGAACAGAAATTACTACGCAATTGCTTTCTGATGAAGGCTATTCTGTTGCAATAGCAACTGAAGAAGGAGAAGAAACGGAAACCTTTGTTTCACGAGATTTTGAGAAAAAGTTTTTCTCAGAAAAAACAAATCGTGTTTTCTGTAAAACATTTTTAGAAAACGCCTTACGTGACCCAATTACCAAAGAAATTGGTAAAACAATCATTTTTGCAGTTAGTCAAAATCACGCAAGAAAAATCACTGAAATTTTAAACGATTTTGCAGAACAATTATATCCAAATAAATATAATTCAGATTTCGCAGTTCAAGTAACTTCTCAAGTTGGTGATGCTCAACAAATGACAATCAACTTTACAAATAACAATCTAAATGGAAAATCATCTTGGTTGGAAGGATATAAAACTGGAAAAACTAGAATTTGTGTAACCGTTGGAATGATGACAACAGGTTATGATTGTCCTGACTTACTTAATTTATGTATGATGCGTCCTATATTTAGTCCATCAGATTTTGTTCAAATAAAAGGTCGTGGAACCCGAAAGCACACATTTTCATATACTTTTAAAAACCAATTTGACGAAGAAGAAACTATTAATGAAGAAAAAGAATTTTTTAAACTGTTTGACTTCTTTGCAAATTGCGAATATTTTGAAGAAAAATTCAACTATGACGAAAAACTTAAACTACCAAAGCCTAAAAACGGTAAAGGCGAAGGTGGTGGAGGCGGAATTGATATTGATAAATACAATAGTCTAAGACCAGACCCAATTTTATCTGTAAATGAAGAACAAATTGGATATGAAGGAATGCGAATTGACAGAGAACTTTTCAAAAAGTTCGAAGACAGAATCGTAATGGATGATATCATAAAAAAGAACGTAGAATTAGGTAATTGGGAACACGTAGTTAGTCATATTCAAGCAGAAATATTCGATAAACCCGAAGAATATTTTAACTTAGAAAAACTACGTAAAGCTGCAAAAATTGATAGAAAAGTTTCTATTCGTGAAGTTGTAGAAAAAATATTTGGTATAATTCCAAAATTCAAATCAAAAGACGAGTTATTAGAAGAAGAGTTTGACAAATTCATTTCTATTTACCCGCCAGAAGAAAATGATATCAATATTATAGCTTTGAAGTATTTTTTTAAAGCATATATCGTTGACCAAGACATTAGAAAAATAATTGAAACAAAAGATTTTCAAGCATTACAAACCAATCCAACATTGACTATTTCACAGTTTAAAGCTGTAACCTCGAAATATCGCGAAGTAATACCAGTGTATATAAAAGACTATATAAAATTAGAGCAGTTCGCTGCTTAAAACACAATTATGTTAGATAATACAACAAGAAAAAGAATAGACAATTGTCGAGATATATTGGTAGGAAAGCTTCCTGACCCAAAATCACAAATTGAGCAAATTACAATTGCTTTGATTTACAAGTTTATGGATGATATGGATAAGGAATCCATAGAATTAGGAGGTAAAGCAAAATTCTTTTCTGGTGATTTTGAAAAATATAGTTGGGACAACCTTTTTGACCCGAAAGTGAGTGCAATGGAAATGCTTCAACTATACTCAGAGTCAATTGAGAGTATGGAAAAGAATCCAAATATTCCACAGCTTTTTCGGGATATTTTTAAAAATGCTTATTTACCTTATCGTGACCCTGAAACTCTAAAATTATTTTTAAAAACAATTGGAGAATTTGAATACACTCATAGTGAAAAATTAGGTGATGCATTCGAATATTTGCTTTCAGTAATGGGTTCACAAGGTGATGCTGGTCAATTTAGAACGCCTAGACACATAATTGATTTTCTTGTAGAAACTGTTAATCCAGGATTAAATGATACAATTCTTGACCCAGCTTGTGGTACAGCAGGATTTTTAATTTCTGCTTTTAAGCACATAAAAGAAAAAAACAATAATCAACTAACACCTGACCAAAGAAAAAAGTTGATAAACAACTTTACAGGATATGATATTTCACCAGATATGGTGCGTTTAAGTTTAGTGAATTTATACTTACACGGTTTCTCTGACCCTCATATTTATGAATATGACACTCTCACAAGTGAAGAACGTTGGAATGATAATTTTGATGTAATTCTTGCAAATCCGCCTTTTATGTCACCAAAAGGAGGAATTAGACCTCATAAAAAGTTTACAGTTCAAGTAAATAAAGCAGAAGTATTATTTACAGATTATATTTCGGAACATTTAAATCCAAAAGGTAAAGCTGCAATAATTATTCCTAATGCTGTAGTTGCAAATGCTCAGAGTTCTTTTAAGAAGCTTAGAAAATCATTAACTGAAAATAATTTATTAGCAGTAATAAGTCTACCTTCTGGTGTTTTCAATCCATATTCACCAATTAAAACTAGTGTTCTGTTATTAGATAAAGAACTTTCGAAAAAATCTAATGAAGTCCTATTTATTACTATCGAAAATGATGGGTTTGATTTGGGTGCTCAAAGAAGAACTATTGAAAAAAATGACTTACCTAATGCAATTTCATTGTTAAATGATTTTAAAGACAGTTTAAGAAATCAGAATAAATTCGAACTCGAAAAGCATAAGGTTTCTTCTTTACTTGTTTCTAAAACCACCATTCTAAAAGAAAAAAACATATCATTAATCGCTAATAGATACGTAACTAGAAAAGCAATCAATTCACAATATGAAACTGTAAAACTAGGTGATGTTTTAGACTATGAACAACCAACGAAATATATTGTCAAATCTGTAAATTATGATGACTCTTATACTACACCAGTTTTAACAGCAGGTAAAACATTTATTCTTGGCTATACAAATGAAAAAGATGGTATTTTCAAAAATGGTTTACCAGTAATCATTTTTGATGATTTTACAACTGCAACAAAACTTGTTGATTTTCCTTTTAAAGTAAAATCATCTGCAATGAAAATTTTAAGAGTTAAAAAGGATAAAGCAGATATTGAATATTTATATCACGTAATGCAGAATATTGATTTTGATAGTTCAGAACATAAACGTTACTGGATTTCCCAATTTTCACAACTTCTTATTCCTTTACCTTCTTTACCTAAGCAGAAAGAAATTGTATTAGAAATACGTAAAATGAAGGATGAAATTAGTGGTTTTGAAAAAAATATTATCGCTACAAAAAATAAAATAAAAGATAGAGTCTCAAAAATTTGGGGTGAATAGCATATGGTATTTGACGAATTTCATAAATATACAGAGAACTTAATACAAGCTCAATATAGTGTTTCAGAAATAATACAACACGAACTAACAAAAGGAGAAGTGCGTGAAGAATTTGTTATGGACACAATTCAAAGAGGATTTGGAAACGAAATCAACTTAAAAAGAGGATTTTTACAAGTTGGTGAAGTACAAAGTAATCAAATGGATATTTTACTCTTGAAACACAATGCACCTGTTGCAAATATTGGAAATCAAACTATTGTTCAACCTGAAAACTGCTTATTAGTTTTAGAAGTAAAAGGAAATGCTACAGGAAATGATTTAAAGGAATACAACGACAAAATTGGAATTATGAAAGCAATGCAAGCTGTTTCTCATCCAATGTTTGGAATTTTTTGCTATAAAATTAAGCTAGTAGAAAAAACTATACTAAATCGTTTCGGCTTTACTTATGACAATTTTTCGGGTTCTTTCTATGATGAATATAATGAACAAAGAGGTACTGAAGGTATTCCTGTTATATATCCAAATATTGATTTTCTAATTTCAATCGAAATTGATGTAGAAGGTAATGCTAAACAATACTATTTAAGAAAAAATGCGTTAACAGGTAGGTATATTAAATCAGTTGAGTATCCTGTACTTAAGAATTTATTTAGCTTAACACATAGTTTATTAATTGCAGGGAATTGAATATATTAAAAGCCAACGCTTAAAGCCATACACATTTGCAATTCGCACCAGCCAACACACCAGCCAAAAATTGCAAAAGAGTATGTCTTTGCCAACGCTAGCAAGTTTGCGGAAAGAAAAGCCAGTGTACAACACCGCATATAGCAAATTGCTTAATTGTAAATAATTAGGTAAATTTTATTACATTTAAACTAATTAACAAACAGTGGAAAATTACGGTTTCAAACCCGCAACTTGCCATATTCAAACTCGTTGTAGCTAATTATAGAAACGAAACTAAAACGTATCAATCCCGAATAAACATTGTTTCAAATTGAAAAATAAAAAAAACTTATACCAGTAGTAATTCTTTTATTTATAATTTCATTATTCATAGATTATCCTGTCTTTGAATCAAATGTAATTGGTGTTTACGTTGAAAAGTATCCTAGCAATGATCATTACATGAAGTTTCGAAAAAGAGAAAGAGATACTCTCTATTTAAAGAAGGATGGATTATTATTTAGTAAGTTTTGGGGAAATGGAACTTACAAACTAAAGAATTATAATGAAATAATATTAACTCCGGAGAAAGGTAAATCAATAACTACGCTTACAACAGTTACTAATGAATTATTTAGTAAGTTTAAAATAATAATTAATCATGGAGTAGATTGGGAGTATTATGAAAAAATTAAATAAACTACGCACAACAAAGAACTGAGCTAAAAAACAACTCTTTTATTCTTTCTTATTATGTATCAAATGTAATAAAAGGCAAACTTAAGACGTGTATAATTAATTAGTCCAATAAGAAAAAAGTCATTTAAGAAGTATTCTTCTATCAAGTTTACAAGCAAAAATAAATTTTTAGCTTAATTTTTCTTTTTAATCAAGTACAAATACACCGGGTAATGATCACTATATCCACCTGTATATCCGCCGTCAGAAAAACTTCTAAACGGATATCCTTTGTAGCGTCCATTTTTAGTCATTAAAAACCGTTTGTTAAAAATCATGGCTTTATACATTTTATAAGAAGAAAAGTCTTTTTCTCCTTTGTTTAAAGCGGGTGATGTAAAAAATATTTGATCAAATAAGCTGATATTGTCTCTATAACCAACCGTATTAAAACCGTGTTTGTGCATTTCTTCAAACGGATTGTACAAATCGCCTTCTTTTACATCCTTTTTTTTGCCTTTTGTTTTTAACACCTTTTTTAAACTCGAGTTTGTTGGGTTATCATTAAAATCTCCCATGCTAAAAATTTTAGCTTTCGGGTCAGTTTCTCTAATTTTTTCTATGATTTTTAAATTCTGATACGCAGCTTTTTCACGTAAAGATCTGCTTGCTGCTTCGCCACCACTTCTAGATGGCCAGTGATTTACAAGTATATGAATCAACTCATCATCTAAATATCCAGAAACCAATAATTGATCTCTTGTATAAACCCTAAAATTGTTTCTAAAAATAGTTGGAGTGAACGTTTCGTGATGTATCGGTTTAAAATATTTTTTTTGATATAACAACGCAACATCAATTCCTCTTTTGTCTGGCGATTCGTAATGAATAATCTCGTAATTCATTTTTTTTAGAGGCTTCGATGTTACCAAATCTTCTAAAACCGCTCTATTTTCAACTTCTGAAAGGCCAATTAATGCTGGACCTATTTTTGATTTCTCAAATCCAATCTGAGAAATGACACTTCCTAATTTTTCTATTTTATCCCAATACACTTTTGATTTATTGCCTTTTAATTGCATCATCGGACTAGCTTCATCGTTTTTTGTTGGGTCGTTAATTGTATCAAATAAATTTTCAACATTATAAAAAGCAAGTGTTCTAATAGTATATTGATTCGTTTTTGATTGTGCTTTTATGAGTACAGAAAGACACATAAAGCCCACTAAGAGTAGTCTTTTTTTCATTTTACAAGTTTTTTCTTACAAATATAAACAATTTCAAAAGCTACATAAAAGTCTGATTTGACAGTTATTAAATATTTTTATATCTTTAAGTCAAAAATTGAAAGCTATGAAAAAGATCATCTTAACGGTGTTCTTGACGGTTATTTTCTGCCCGAAAATTACTGCTCAGAACATTGTAAAAGGAACTGTGGTTGATAGCAATTCTGAAAAACCCATTATGGGAGTTTCTATTACTCTGCAATCAATCACAGTCAAAACAAAAGCAAACGGAACGTTTATTTTTGAAAACTTATCCGATGGAAAATTTATTGTAATCCTGAAATTTAAAGGCTATGAAACGCAAAATTTCCCGATTCACCTTGAAGAAAAAACAATTGATTTAGGTACTATTTTATTGTACGAAGATCTTTCTGTAGAGCAAGATTTAAGTACCATTACACTTACAGATGACGAGTTAAATGAAGACGGTAATACTGCAGATAATATTTCCGGACTACTACAATCTTCAAAAGATTTGTATCTACGAACTGCTGCTTTTGAATTTAGTTCCTCCTTTTTTAAAGTTAGGGGTTTAGATTCTGAAAATGCTTTATTGTTGATAAACGGAATTGAAATGAATAAAATTTATTCCGGAAGACCACAATGGAGTAATTGGGGCGGATTAAATGATGCAACTCGGAATCAAGAATTTAGTGCTGGTTTAGCTCCGTCAAACTTCTCTTTTGGTGGCGTTTTGGGAGCTACAAACATCAATGTCAGAGCTTCTGAAGCAAGACCTGGAGGAAGAATTTCCTACGCCTCTTCTAACAGAAGTTACCAACACAGAATTATGGTAACCTATTCTTCTGGGATTATAAAAAATGGTTGGTCTTATACCGTTTCTGCCAGTAGAAGAGCGGGAAACGAAGGTTTTAATGAGGGCACTTTTTATGACGCAAATTCATTTTTTATGTCTGTTGAGAAAAAAACAAATGCTGCTCATAGCATCAATTTTACAGCGATTTACACACCAAATAAAAGAGGAAAATCGTCTGCAAATACACAAGAAGTGTATGACTTAAAAGGCATTCAATACAATTCGTATTGGGGAAATCAAAACGGACGAATGCGGAATTATCGTCAAAAAAGAATTGTAGAACCCATTGTGATGTTGAATCATTATTGGACAATGAATAAATCCACAACGTTAAACACCAATGTTGCGTATCAATTTGGAGAAGTTGCAAATAGCAGAATAGATTATAACGGAAGTAAAATTGATGGTGCTATAAATGGTGTTCCAACAATTGTGAGTTTGGGTGGCGCTAATCCAGACCCAACCTATTATCAAAAATTACCTAGTTATGGGTTAAAAAAAGGCTATCCCAATGTCTACGGAATGGAAAAAACCTTCCTCAAAAATGGTCAGTTAGGTTGGAAAAACCTATATGAAGGGAACTCCAATCCGTTTAACCAAGGATTTTCTACTTACGTTTTATATGATGATAGAAATGATGACAAACAGCTTTCTGTAAATTCTATTTTTGAAACTGAAATAAATGAAAATAGCACGTTAAATGCTTCAATCCAATACAGACGTTTTAGTTCACATAACTTTGCTAAAGTACTTGATTTATTAGGCGGAAACAACTATTTAGATATTGATAATTTTGCTGCTACAAATGATTTAAAACAAAACGATGTACAACATCCGAATAGAGAAGTTACCGTTGGCGACACCTTTAAATACAACTATAATTTAACCTCCAATATTTTAAACGGATTTGTACAAACACAATTCAAATACAATAAAATAGATTTTTATGCTGCTGCAAGTATTTCTAAAACGACGCATCAAAGAGAAGGATATTATCAAAACGGAAAATTTGCCACAGCAAATGCTTCTTTAGGGAAATCTGAAAAACCTTCTTTTATAAATTACGGATTTAAAAGTGGCGCAACTTATAAAATAACAGGACGCCATTTAGTCGATATTAATGCCGGTTATGTAACAAAAGCACCAACATTAAGAAACACCTTTTCTAACTCAAGAGTTAACAACAATATTGTTACAAACTTAACAAGCGAACAAATCTTTTCTGCGGATGCAAGTTATATTTTAAGAAGTCCAATTGTACAAGCAAAAGCAACTGCTTATTATGCAAAAATAAAAGACGCAACAGAAGTTTCCTTTTATTATGCAGACGGAGTTGGAGGAAGCGGTTCTGAATACACTGCTTTTGTACAAGAAATTTTAACCGGAATTGATAAAAAATATGTTGGTACAGAATTAGGAATTGAAGCGCAAGTTACCGCAACATTCAAGTTAAAAGGAGCTGCAAATATTGGTCAATATACGTATGATAACAATCCAACATTAACGTTAAAATCTGAAATTGATGGATTTCAATTTGCACCAAGAGCGTCCAACTTAAAAAATTACAAATTAGCCGCTGGACCACAACAAGCATATTCGGTTGGATTTGAATATAGAGATCCAGATTATTGGTGGATTGGAGCAACGATGAATTTTTTTGCGAATGCTTGTGTAGATGTTGCACCATTAACAAGAACAAGCAATTTTAATGATAATGGCGGAATTCCGTTTAACGATTACAATCCTGAATTAGCAAAACAATTACTACAACAAGAAAAATTTGACAGCTATAATGTTGTCAATCTTGTTGGTGGAAAATCTTGGAAAATTAACAATTATTATGTGAGTCTTTTTGCAAGTATTAGCAATCTACAAAACACCAAATATAAAACGGGCGGATTTGAACAAGGCAGAAATGCAAACTACAGAGAATTAAGAGATGATAAAGCACTTTCCTCTCCAATTTTTGGAGCAAAATATTGGTACGGAAGAGGTGCGACTTACTTTTTAAACGTCAACTTTAGATTTTAAAAAAATTAAAAAAAAGAATTATGAAAACATTAAAACAATACAAAACAGCTATTCTATTTTCACTTTTTATTGTTATTTCTTGCGTGCAAGACAACGCGTTTGAAGTGCCAGATATTACGATTACAGATCCAACTATTACAGCAAATTCAGATTTAGGGAAAGTAAAAACGGCTTTACAACAAGCGTTTTTTTCTAACCAAAAGTTGGTGTTTACTTTTCCTGTAAACGAAAATAATCCAACATATATTGAAGCCTACGTAATTTCAACAGATGCTACTGGAAATTTTTATAACAAACTCATTGTGCAAGACAAAGCAGAAAATCCGACAGCAGGAATTGAAATTTTAATCAACAAATCTGCCCTAAGTGATTTGTTTTCTGTCGGACAAAAAATATTTATCAAATTAGATGGTTTGTCGGTTTCCTATGATGACGGACAAAGTACAGTGAACCCTATAAATTTAGCACCAGGAAAATATTCGTTAGGTTTTTTAGAGGGTGATAGAGCGGGTAAAATTCCTTCAACCGCAATAAAGAATCATCTTTTTAGAACGTCAACAATTGTTCCAATCATTCCTCAAAAAATTACGATAGAAAACATCACAGGTGCAACCATAAATACGTTTGTTCAGTTAGAAAAGGCTCAATTTGACATTTCAGAAAAAGGAAGAACTTTTGCAGGAGAAAGATATGATGAATACGACGGATTTCGATATGTATTTGAATGCGGATCAGAACACGAATTAAGATTACAAACCAGTACTTTTTCTAGTTTTAAATCGACCTTGATTCCTAATGGACAAGGAAAAATTGACTTTATTTTAAGCAAAGATTTCAAATCAGAATTTTTAGTTGCCATTGTAAATTCTCCTTCAACAATTGATTTTACAAACACTACAAGATGCGATCCTGTCTTTTTAAATTGCCCTGAAAACACAAGTGTTGGAAACGTTATTTTAATCGATGAAAATTTTGAAAACCTTAAAACAAATTCGCAATTACTCAACGCAGGTTGGTCGAATATCAATGCAAATGGTGGTAAAAATGTCTTTAAATCAAAAACAAAAAACGGAAATAGAGTGATAGAAATGTCTGCATATAACACCTCAGAAAATCCATTAGAAACCTGGCTAATTTCTCCAGCAATTAATTTAGACACTACCACAAATGAAACCTTAACTTTTGAAACCAATAACGGATATGACAATGGAAAAGCTTTAAAAGTTTTTATTTCCTCTGATTTTTCTGTAGATGTAAAAGCAGCAACTTGGACTCTAATTAATGCCACCGTATCTGTAGGTCCAAGTAGTGATTATTCAAACTTTTTTACCAAATCTGGCAACATCAGTTTGTCTTGTTTATCAGGAAACGTACACATTGCTTTTCAATATTTTGGTGGCGATGGAGGCGTTTCTACAACGGTACAAATAGACAATGTAAAAATTACTGGAAACTAATTTAGATTACAGGTCTTATAGAAAAACCTCTTCATTTATTTTACAAAATGATGAGGTTTTTATTAATTTAAATTTCGTTTTTCTATAAAAAAGCGTTTTAAAATTTGCGAACATTCGTTTTCTAAAATTCCGCCAACAACTTTTGTTTTGGGATGAATGGTTGTTTTTAGTTTTAAAAATCCACGTTCAAGTTCAGAAGCACCATAAACGATTTTTCCTAATTGCGCCCAATAACTTGCGCCAGCACACATTTGGCACGGTTCTAAAGTAACATACAAGCTGCACTCTTTTAAATATTTTCCTCCTAAATAATCTGCTGCTGCCGTAAATGCTTGCATTTCAGCATGCGCAGTTACATCATTTAAAGTTTCTGTTAAGTTGTGTGCTCTTGCAATAATTTGTTCTTTAAAAACGATGATTGCTCCCACAGGAACTTCGCCTTTATCAAAAGCAATTGCGGCTTCATCTAAAGCTTTTTTCATAAAATAAACATCGTCAAAAGGGTTCAACATCATAAAAAATATTTTTTCAATAATACAAAAAGCAAATCAGATGTAAAACTCGTACTTTTGTTGCATGTCAACAAAACTTTTAGATACAATTTACAATCCTAAAGATGTACGAAAACTAAAACCAGCACAATTACCGGTTTTAGCAAAAGAATTGCGTGATTTTATTATTGATATTGTGGCGACTAAAGAAGGGCATTTAGGCGCAAGTTTAGGTGTTGTAGAACTCACAATTGCTTTGCATTATTTGTTTGATACGCCAACTGATTTATTGATTTGGGATGTTGGGCATCAAGCCTATGGACACAAAATTCTTACCGAAAGAAAAAACGTTTTTGACACCAACAGAAGACTCAACGGAATATCAGGTTTTCCAAAAAGAAGCGAAAGTGTGTATGATGCTTTTGGTGTTGGACATTCTTCAACATCAATTTCTGCAATTTTAGGAATGGCAATTGCATCAAAATTAAAAGGAGATACCGAAAAACAACATATTGCGGTTATTGGAGATGCTTCTATTGCAAGCGGAATGGCCTTTGAAGCGTTGAATCACGCCGGAGTTACAGACGCAAATGTATTGGTTATTTTAAACGACAATGCCATCGGGATTGATCCGTCTGTTGGTGCGTTAAAAGAATATTTGACCAAAGTAAAAACGGACAAAAGACTTGCCGCTCAGAACAATATTATAAAAGCCTTAAACTTTAAGTATTCTGGTCCAATTGATGGTCATAATTTAGAAGAATTGCTAGCAGAATTAACTCGATTAAAAAAAGTAAAAGGGCCTAAATTCTTACACATAATAACTACCAAAGGAAAAGGTTTACGACAGGCAGAAGAAAATCAGGTGCAGTATCACGCACCAGGAAAGTTTGATAAAATTACCGGAGAAATCACTCCGACAGCACAAAAAATTGAGCCTCAAAAATACCAAGATATCTTTGGAAAAACCTTGGTTGAATTGGCTGATAAAAATGATAAAATTGCCGGCATCACTCCTGCAATGATTACCGGAAGTTCTTTAAAATTTTTATTAGAAAAATATCCTGAAAGAACATTTGATGTAGGAATTGCAGAGCAACACGCAGTAACTTTGGCTGCAGGAATGGCAACGCAAGGAATAGTTCCTTTTTGTAATATTTATTCTACTTTTTTACAACGCGCTTACGATCAAATTATACACGATGTTGCCTTGCAAAATTTACCGGTAATTTTCTGTTTAGACAGAGCAGGTTTGGTTGGCGAAGACGGCGCAACACATCACGGAGTTTTTGATTTGGCCTATTTACGATGTATTCCTAATCTAATTCTTTTTGCGCCAAGAAATGAAGTTGAACTTCGCAATATCATGTACACTGCTCAATTAGGTTTAAAGAATCCGATTGCAATTCGGTATCCAAGAGGAAAAGGGGTTTTGATTGATTGGAAACAACCTTTTTCCAACATAGAAATTGGTACAGGAATTTGTCTAAAAGAAGGAAAAGATATTGCCGTTTTATCAATTGGGAGCATTGCAAAAAATGTAACTCTTGCCATTGAAAAATTAGAAGAAAAGAGTTCTATTGCTCATTACGATATGCGTTTTGTAAAACCTGTGGATGAAAAATTACTGCATACAATTTTCAACTCTTTTGAAAATATAATTACTGTTGAAGACGGAACCATTTCTGGTGGATTTGGATCTGCAATCGCAGAGTTTGCAATAAAAAATAAGTATAAAAACAACATTACAGCACTTGGAGTTCCAGATACATTTATCCATCAAGGAACTGTTGAAGAACTACATAAAATTGCAAAAATAGATACTGAATCTATCTTTAACACACTAAAAAAGCAGCATTAATTACTTAATACTGCTTTTGTCTGTTCGAACGGAGTCGAGAACTCATGAAAAATAAACTTTTATTTATATCTCGACACCACTCAATATGAGTTTTAAAAATTTTATTATTTAATAATTACTTTTCCTGTTGCTTTTTTATTATTCGCATCTATCAAATGAACAATATAAACTCCCGAAGTTAAATTTACAGAAACGGGTTGTTTCTCGTTTTGTGTAAAATCTACTTGTTTAGAAAATACTTGTTTTCCGGTGATATCAAATAGTAATAAATTCGCTTTTCCTAAGGTGTTTTTTGCAAAAATGGTAAACTCACCATTAGAAACTGTTGGGTACATGGTAAATACTTTGTTGTTTTTTACAACATCTTCTATAGAAGCTGTTGCTGTAGAAAACTGACCTGAAAAAACACCTCTTCCGTATGTGGAAGCAAAAACGTTGTTGTCATCTCTTACATCTAAATCCGTAACTTTTACATTAGACATACCATTAAATGATTGAATCCATTTTGGTGAAGCATCTTTAAAGTTACCTGTTCTCCAAACCCCTAATTGTGTTCCAATAATTACTTCATTTGGATTTAAAGGATTCATTAAAACAGCTTTTACTGGAACATCTGGAAAATCACCCTCTTTATTTGCCCATGTTGTACCACCATCAGCTGTGTACCAAATGCTTACAACACCATAATTATGAAATGTTACTAAAATTTCATTTTCGTTTGTTCCGAATTCAATATCAGAAATACTACCAGTAAAATTTGCTCCTGTTATTTTAGTCCAAGTATTTGTGCCTAAATTTGCTTGAGTTACTCTTAATAATTCTCCATTTTTTAACCCAACATATAAATTAGATTGAGTAGTTATATACGGAGATATTTTCAAAGCACTTGGTGCTGCATTCATCAACGCATCTGTTAAGCTTGTTGTTGCAACAGCAGAACCTCCTGGTTTTATGTTATCATATCTTCTTATGCTATAATTACTTCCACTCGAATAATTTGAATATAAAAGATCTTTATTAGAATCTAACTCTTCTGTATTTATAAAATCACCATTACTTCCATCCTCTTTATTTATTGTTCTATAAGCCTTGGTAATAAAGTCATATAAAGTTATTTTGCCATTATAAGGTACATTTGTTATGAAGTATGCATCTGTACCATCTTGATCAAAAGCACTATAAGCTCCGTCTCCTCCAGTAACCTCTTGACTTGAATTAATAGTAGTGTTTGTATCGGTAAAATACTGTGTGCCATTATCTTGTGCTCCTGCTAAAAAAACATCAATATTCGAGCCAAATACAGTGGTAGGAGCTACGCCAACTGTATAAAACTGCGTTACATTATAATTTTTATTTCTAGCTTCTATTGCAGTAGTGGTTGCTTCTGCACCCAACAATGAAGTTGCATAAAAAACACCGCCATCATTACCAATAATTGCTTTATTTGCATCTGTTGGGTGAAATGCCCAGCCATGCTGATCTGAATGAGCATATGGAATATTTAATCCCGCTAAATTATTATTGTTAGACCATTTAGAAATTTGTTTCCATGCTCCTCCAGCATTAGTGCTTCTAAATAAATCGATACCGCCTGCATAAATAATATTGTCATCTGTAGGGTCTACTTCTAGTACTAAATTATAAGATCCTTGTCCTCTTGCAAAATCATTATTTGGAATTCCAGTATCTGCATCCGCTGGCGTTGTAATATTTGTTGTTGTTGTAAAACCATCTGTAGTTACTTCCATTTTAGGAACACCACTGATAAGGGACAAAGCATACATTTTATTTTTATCTTTTTTAGAAACTGCTATTTCTGTTCTTGCTCCACCTGTTAATGTATGAGCAACAGTAAAATTACTTCCATTTGTAGATTTTAAAATAGTTCCACCACTTTTATTATTTGAAAAAATTGTTGATTTCGTTGCTACCCAAAGTGTGTTGTCTGCTCCGATTTCAAAATCATTTGGTTCATATAGTGCATCGTATGTGTTTGGGGTAGACCCTGGAACGTCTGGCATTGTAACTCGATTCCAAACATCTTGATTATCTACTGATTTAAACAACCCTAATGAATACACAGAAGGAAATTCGTTTCCTGTAGATGCTCCTGCGGCAGCATAATAGGCACCCCCAAGCCCTATAAAAACCTCTGTTTTATTTGTAACTGGATTGTTCCATGCAATAATATCATTTATAAAAAAAGTACGATTTTGATAATCAGGGTCATTCGTATTATTAAACACATTCACCCAACTATTTCCTCCATCTGTAGATTTCCAAATACCATTTCCAGTAACTTTAGCGTTGGTATATACTTCTCCTGTACCCACATACATAATTTGTGAGTTGTTCGGGTCAACGGTCATACAACTTACCGATAAGTTTTCATCAATACCCACTCGTATCCAAGAAGAATTTGCGTCTGTAATATCATTATTTACCCACAAACCTCCAGAAACGCCACCCGCAAAAACACGTTTGTATGTTGCGTCATTTGGATCAAATAGCACAACTCTAGTTCTACCTCCAACATTATTTGGTCCTCTTTCTACCCATTTATTATCAGCAGCATCTCCAGGTACTCTTTGTAATTTTCTTTGAGATTTTAATTCTTGTTGAACTTTAAATACATTCTCAGGATATGTTCTCCCTGTATTTGGATTCATTTCTAATAAATATTCTTGTTCAAAATATTTATTTGGAGGTAATCCTTGTGCTTTTCTTTCTTTTTTTGTTAGCTGT
This sequence comes from Polaribacter huanghezhanensis, assembly GCF_030444335.1. Classification (NCBI taxonomy): domain Bacteria; kingdom Pseudomonadati; phylum Bacteroidota; class Flavobacteriia; order Flavobacteriales; family Flavobacteriaceae; genus Polaribacter; species Polaribacter huanghezhanensis. The sequence continues at coordinate 757,769 of NZ_CP128595.1, forward strand.
AACGTTTTATTATATGGGTGATTCTTTATAAAATTTGCGTATTTTTCTCTTGCTTTTTCTTTATCTGTATCATTATTTAGAACTAAATACATAGCAAAAATTGCAATGAAAATTGTAAATGCGAATAGTATTTTTTTCCTCATAATTTATTTAATTTCAAGTTTAATTTTGCCAAAAACAACAAATTAGTTTTAGATAAGATTTCCGTTTAATTTTTTATGTAATCGAATTGCATAGCTATCAGACATTTTAGAAACATAACTACAAATTTTCATAATTCTATTGTATAAATTGTCTGTTGTGTTTTTGTATTCGTTTGGTAATAAATTTAAAACCAACCTATCATAATTAGACGCTGTTCCTAAAAAATTATTGTTTAATGCATTTACAAACACGTCTAGTACGTCAGCAATAATCTTATAACCAGCAACTTCTTTTTCTACAACATCGTTGCTTTTGTAAATTTTATCTACACTAATTTTTAATATGTCGTTTATTTGTGCCTCATACTTACATCTATCTAACAAACCTTTGTCAAATTCTCCTTTTAAAATAACTTCTTCATTTGCTAAAAAGATCTCCACTGTTTCATTTACCAATACGCCAATTGCCAATGCACGTAAATAACTAACTCTGTCTTTTTTATGTTGTAAAGAATGGTATTTCTTTGTGTCAATCGTATCTTTTACCAGCTTAATCATGAATTCTAACGCAAAATCTTCGTCGATTAAACCTAAGTTGATTCCGTCTTCAAAATCGATAATTGTATAACAAATATCATCAGCAGCTTCTACTAAATACGCTAACGGATGTCTGTAAAAAGAAACATCTTTTGTGGTAGATTTACGCAACAAACCCAATTCGTTTGCTACATCTAAAAAAGCCTCTTTTTCTGATTGAAAAAAGCCATATTTTTTATCTACAATATGTTTTGTAGGTTTTTTTGGCAACGACTCTTTCGGATATTTTAAAAACGTACCCAACGTTGCATACGACAAACGCAATCCGCCAGAAATTCCTTTTCTTGTTTCTGTTAATATTTTAAATCCATTTGCATTTCCTTCAAAATCTATTAAGTCTTGATATTCTTTTTCGGTAAGTTCCGCTTTATATTTTGCGCCATTTCCTGTTTTAAAATATTCGCCAATGGCTTTTTCTCCAGAATGTCCAAAAGGCGGATTTCCAATATCATGAGTAACAGAAGCGGCAGCTACAATGGCACCAAAATCATTAAAGGTATAACCTAATGTTGCTAAATTTGGATGACGTTCTAACAACACTTTTCCAACGCGTCTTCCAATACTTCTACCAACCACAGAAACTTCTAAACTGTGCGTTAAACGCGTGTGTACAAAATCGGTTTCTGACAACGGAATTACTTGTGTTTTGTCTTGTAAACTTCTAAATGCTGATGAAAATATAATTCTATCAAAATCTACATCAAAACCCAAACGTGTTTCGTCTTGTTGTGCTCTGTGGCGTTTTTCTGTGTCGCCAAATCGTTTTAGTGAAAGTAATTGTTCCCAGTTCATTGTTGAATTATTAATTGATTTGTAAATCTACAAAATAGATTTCTCGACTCCGCTCGAAATGACAAAAAAAAGAGAAGCATTGCTGCTTCTCTATTTCCCTTTTAATTTAGTATGAAAAACTATTTTCATAGTGTTTCACAAATTTTGGGTTCAGTTAAGAACCACACATTAAGCAATCGTCTGGTCCGGCATTTTTAGATGCATCTACCATTGCTTTAAATTCTTCTGGAGACATTGGTTTCTCCTCTTCTTTTTTCTCTTTTGATAACGTAAACTGAATAGCGTTTACTGCTGATTTTGTTCTTAAATAATACATTCCTGTTTTTAAACCAGATTTCCATCCGTAGAAATGCATCGATGTTAATTTTCCAAAATCTGGATCTTGCATAAACAAGTTTAACGATTGTGATTGGTCTATAAAGTACCCTCTGTGGCGCGCCATATCGATGATGTCTTTCATACTCATTTCCCAAACTGTTTTGTACAATTCTCTTAATTCTGCAGGAATTTTTTCGATATGTTGTATCGATCCGTTTGCACGCATAATATCTTCTTTCATATCATTGTCCCACAAGCCTAACTCAACTAAATCTTCTAATAAGTGTTTGTTTACAACAATAAACTCACCAGATAAAACTCTACGCGTATAAATGTTAGAAGTATATGGTTCAAATGCTTCGTTGTTTCCTAAGATTTGAGAAGTTGACGCTGTTGGCATCGGCGCAACTAATAACGAGTTTCTAACTCCGTGTTTCATTACTTGCTTGCGCAATTTTGCCCAATCCCAATTTCCGCTTAATTCGTCATCTTTAATTCCCCACATGTTAAATTGGAATTCTCCTTCAGACATTGGCGAACCTTTAAATGTTGAATACGGTTCTTTTGCTTTTGCCATTTCCATTGATGATGTAACTGCTGCAAAATACATGGTTTCAAAAATCTCTTGATTCAGTTTTTTTGCTTCTTCAGATGTAAATGGCATGCGTAAATTGATAAATGTATCTGCCAAACCTTGAATTCCTAATCCAACGGGTCTGTGACGGAAATTTGAATTCTCTGCTTCTTTAACCGGATAATAATTCATATCAATCACCGTATCTAAATTACGAGTTACCTTTTTGGTTACTTCAAATAATTTTTTATGATTGAAGAATTTTTCTCCGTTTTCTTTTTCTGTCACAAACATTGGCAATGCAATGGATGCTAAATTACACACAGCAACTTCATCATTTGCAGTATATTCCATAATTTCGGTACATAAGTTTGAAGAACGAATAGTTCCTAAATTCTTATGATTCGTTTTACGGTTTACAGCATCTTTATACAACATGTACGGCGTACCTGTTTCAATTTGAGATTCTAGAATTTTCTCCCAAAGTTCTCTCGCTTTAATTGTTTTTCTTCCTTTTTCTGCTGCTTCGTACCCTTCGTACAAACGCTCAAATTCATCACCATAAGAATCAAATAAATGCGGACATTCATTTGGACACATCAACGTCCAAGTTCCGTCTTCTTGCACACGTTTCATAAATAAATCTGGAATCCACATAGCATAGAATAAATCTCTTGCACGATTTTCTTCTTTCCCGTGATTTTTCTTCAAATCTAAAAAGTCGAAAATATCTGCATGCCAAGGTTCTAAATACATGGCGAAAGAACCTTTACGTTTTCCTCCTCCTTGATCTACATAACGAGCTGTATCATTAAATACTTTTAACATTGGTACAATTCCGTTACTTGTACCATTTGTTCCTCTAATATAAGAACCTGTTGCTCTTACATTGTGAATTGACAAACCAATTCCGCCAGCAGATTGAGAAATCTTTGCTGTTTGTTTTAACGTATCATAAATTCCGCCAATACTATCATCTTGCATTTGTAATAAAAAACAAGAAGACATCTGTGGTTTTGGAGTTCCTGCATTAAATAATGTTGGTGTTGCATGTGTAAAATATTTTTTACTCATCAACTCATAAGTAGCAATTGCTTCGTCAATATCATTTTTATGAATCCCAATAGAAACACGCATTAACATGTGTTGTGGACGTTCAGCAATTTGACCGTTTAATTTTAATAAATACGAACGCTCTAATGTTTTAAAACCAAAATAATCGTAATTAAAATCTCTGTTATAAATGATTGTAGAATCTAATTTTTCTGCATTGTCTTTGATGATTTGATACACATCATCTGCCAACAATGGCGCTTTTTTATCTGTACGTGGATTGACATAATAATACAAATCGTCCATGGTTTCTGAGAACGATTTTTTAGTGTTTTTATGTAAGTTAGAAACGGCGATTCTTGCAGCTAATTTTGCATAATCTGGATGTGCAGTTGTCATTGTAGCAGCAGTTTCTGCCGCTAAATTGTCTAATTCTGAAGTGGTAACTCCATCATATAAACCTTCAATAACACGCATCGCAACTTTTACAGGATCAACAATTTTGTTTAATCCATAGCACATTTTTTTTACTCTAGCAGTAATTTTATCAAACATTACTGGCTCTTTTTTGCCATCTCTTTTTAGTACGAACATATATATTTACGATTTAATGATTTATGATTTACGATTTTTGGCGAATCGTTCTTATTTTTAATTTTTTACTTAGTTCTCTTCGTTTTAATTGAAGCGACTAAAATTGACAATACTTGATTTATTTACGATATATGCAATTACAAATCGTGTATTGTTAAAAGTCTGAATCGAAACTAATACTTCCTGTTCCTCCAGATTTTACACCTGCTTTTTGATATTCTGATACTCTTTTTTCAAAGAAATTTGTTTTTCCTTCTAAAGAAATCATTTCCATAAAGTCAAACGGATTTGCTGCATTGTATTCTTTTTCACAATTAAATTCTTCAAGCAATCTGTCTGCAACAAATTCTAAATATTCTGTCATTAACTTGGCGTTCATTCCAATTAAACTTACAGGTAAAGATTCTGTGATAAATTCGCGCTCAATATTTAGTGCATCAACAATAATTTCTCTAATACGCTCTTTTGGAACTTTGTTTATAATATGATGATTGTGTAAGTGTACAGCAAAATCACAATGCATTCCTTCGTCTCTAGAAATTAGCTCGTTAGAAAAGGTTAATCCTGGCATTAACCCTCTTTTCTTTAACCAGAAAATTGAACAAAAAGCACCTGAGAAGAAAATTCCTTCAACTGCAGCAAATGCAATTAAACGTTCTGCAAAAGAATCAGATTCTATCCATTTTAACGCCCAATCTGCTTTCTTTTTTATGGCAGGAAAGTTTTCTATTGCATTAAATAACTTTCCTTTTTCTACTTCGTCTTTAACGTAGGTATCTATCAATAAAGAATAGGTTTCAGAATGGATATTTTCCATCATTATTTGAAATCCGTAGAAAAATTTTGCTTCAGAAAATTGTACCTCATTCACAAAATTTTCTGCTAAATTTTCGTTTACAATTCCGTCTGATGCAGCAAAAAAAGCTAAAATATGTTTGATAAAATAACGCTCGTCATCTGTTAATTTAGTATTCCAATCTACAGTATCTGCATGCAAATCAATTTCTTCTGCAGTCCAAAAACAAGCTTGTTGTTTTTTGTACCAATCCCATAAATCATCATGTTGAATTGGAAATATTACAAATCGGTTATCATTTGGTTGTAAAATTGGTTCTATAGCAGACATTCGTTGAGAGAAAGTTTAAATTGTTTAAAATCGTGTTATTTTGTCGAAAAAGACGTTAACAAAGATTGGAAAATTTGACTGAAATATGAAGTTATACTTATTCACAAAAAGTTGAAGTTTTTAACAAAACCTTCACATTTGTCTTTTTTTTGTTTTTAAAAAACACTTTGTAATTACTTGATAATCAAGAAATTATTTTTTTAATTTTTTACAACACCCTAATTTTATTGACTTTCTAAAAAAACACCCCTTTTAAATTTCAAAAATTTAACAACTCTTTTTTTGTTTTTTTGAGATCGCTTTTTTGCAAAAAAAATGACTCCTATCTATAGGAATCATTTTAATAAAAAAGTTGGTTTTTTTATTGTTTTATTGTTGCTGTTAAATTGATATGAACTTCAATTTTAAAATCCATTGGCCCTGCATCTGAAAGTCCATTTCCTGCTAAAGTAATTACCGTTGAACTATTATTTACAAACGCATCTTCTAATTGACTTATCACTGTACCATCTGAAATAGAAAAAACAGTTCCTGCACTTGCCGCTTGAGAAATATTTAAGTTTGTAATGGTGCCTATTTCAGTAGAATCAAATTTTAAGGTTCCAGATTGTATTACTCCATCTGTATTTCCTGTAAAATCTTTATATATATAAGTAAATGAATTTATTTTTACTGCAGTTATTTTATCTACATATTTGGCAAAATCTCCTGAACGAAGATCTAATGTTTTTGTCAAGTTAAATGCCCCTGAAGTTCCTACGGTTTTTGGGATACTAACAGCTACACTTTCAGTTAAATTATTATCTATTTTTAATTCTAAGAGTTCAAAGAAATTGCCACAAGAAATTATAAGTGTTGCTAAGAATACGAATGCTATTCTGTTTTTCATGATTCTTTATTTTACCTAAAACACAAATTATTTTTTTAAATTGGTTTCTGCTACTTTTTCTAATTCTGCATACCAATCTTCTCCAAATTTACGAATTAATGCTTGTTTAACAAACTTATATACGGGCACTTGCAGTTCTTTTCCTAAAGAACAAGCATCGTCACAAATTTCCCATTTGTGATAATTTACAGCAGAAAACTCAGCATAATCTCTAACTCTAATCGGGTATAAATGACAAGAAACTGGTTTTTTCCAATCGATAACACCTTGATTATACGCTTCTTCTATTGCACATAAAGCGGTTTTATTTTCATCAAAAATTACATACGCGCAATCTGCGTTATTAATTAATGGTGTTTCTAATTCTCCAAAATCGCTTGTAACCCAAGTTCCTTGACTCTCAATAACGTCAATTCCTTCTTGTCGTAAAAAAGGTTTTACCTTCGGATAAATTTCTTCTAAAATTTTGGTTTCTTCTTTTTCTAAAGGCGCGCCAGCATCACCATCAATACAACAAGCACCTTTACATGCTGATAAGTTACACACAAAATCTTTATGAATAACGTCTTCTGAAACGATTGTTTTTCCTAATTGAAACATATCGCAAAAATACATTTATTTTACAATTATTCACTTTAAATCAAACTAACTTACCTAATTTTGCCATTTATAAAATCAACCCAAATGAATTTTAATTTTACAGAAATAATTACCGCCTTTATGGTGTTATTTGCCGTTATTGACATTATTGGAAACATTCCTATTGTAATTGATTTACGTAAAAAATCAGGGCATATTCAATCTGGAAAAGCATCATTAATTGCAGGGTTTATTATGATAATTTTTCTTTTTTTAGGAAAAAGTTTATTAAATTTTATTGGAGTTGATGTCAACTCTTTTGCCGTTGCAGGTTCGTTTATTTTGTTTTTTATCGCCTTAGAAATGACCTTAGGAATTACGCTATACAAAGACGATGGCAGTGCGATGACTGCTACTGTTTTTCCTTTGGCTTTTCCTTTAATTGCTGGCCCAGGAAGTTTAACAACCTTGCTTTCGTTACGGGCAGAATTTAGTATAGAAAATATTATTGTTGCGGTTTTATGCAACGTGGTTGTCATTTATATTGTTTTAAAAACCTCGTCAAAAATTGAACGTTTAATAGGTCCAAACGGAATTACAATTATTCGAAAAATATTTGGTGTAATTTTATTAGCAATTGCCGTCAAATTATTTACACAAAATATTAAAGCTTTATTTATTTAAAATGATTTTTGATTCGCTTATTATTGGTGGTGGAGTGGCAGGAATGCAATGCGCTTTGGTATTGGGATCGGCTAAAGAAAAAGCCTTTGCTTCTGATAAAAAGATTGGCATTATCATCAATCAAAAAGCATCACATTTACAAAGTGCTTTATTTAATAATGTCTTAGGCTTGCATCCAAAAACATTAGGAAAAGATGTTTTAGAAAATGGTAAAAAGCAACTTTCTGAATTGTATTCTGATGTGCACCAAATAGAAAATGAAAAAGTAATTGCTGTTGAAGATTTTAAAGGCACGTATAAAGTGGTTACAAATAAAGGCGTTTACGAATCTAGAATAGTTGTAATTGCTTTAAATTATTCAAACCCTTTTTCAATAAAGGGGTTAGAAAATTATGTGATTCCGCATAAAAAAGCAACTCCAAAAAAAGATAGAATTCAGTTACAAAACAACGATTCTTTAATAAAAGATGGATTGTATGTTTGTGGTACCATTGCAGGAATTAGAAGTCAGTTTGCAATTGCTGCCGGAAGTGGCGCTTCTGTTGCCACAGATATTTTAACGCTGTGGAATGATGGAAATCACACCAAAATTCATGACAAAGCAGAATAAAACAGTTGCTCTGCAGTAATAAAATCGATAGAATTAGCGCTTTTTTTGACTATATATAAAAAATAAGAAAACTACCTATTAAATGGTTTTATGTTGTTGTATATATTTGTAATGTTAGGTTTAATACACAATAAAGCAACAAATCAATCGAACAGCAAATTATTACATATACTTCCCCCCTCCAAATAATTTATCCCCCAAGATTTTTAAAAAAAAAAGCTAAACCATAAACATAGTTTAGCTTTTTTTGTACTATAAAAATTAAAAAAGGGTAAAGGGGTGTTAAAAAGTTATCAATGCAGCAAATCTCTTTTTAGTAGGCTTTTTTTACAGCCTCAATTAATTTATCAAAATCTTTAGATTTATCAAAAAAGGTAGATGCTCCATATTTTAAGCAATTTTTTTTTAGCTCTATGCTAATAGAAAAAACAAAAACTTTTGTTTCTATTTGTTTTTCTTTAAAAAATTTTAATATTTCAATGCCATTTCCGTCTGGCAATTTTAAATCGAGTATTATTAATTTAAAATTCGTTTCATTCAAAAAAGAAATTGCTTCTTGTAAAGATTCTGCTAGACGAATGCTTCCTATACCGCTAATGTTTTTAACAGCATTAAAAAGGTTATTTCTAATAAAAGAGTTATCTTCTACTATTAATAAATTGCTTAATATGGATTTCAAAATATGGTTAGATACCTTAATTAAAGGCGGGTGTAATTTAGGCTAGTTTTATATATAATTATATAAGCAAAATGCTTATCCTTTTATTTTTTATTAAACAAAGCAACCATATAACAATTGTTAAATATTCTTGGCTGTTAATCCTTTTTTAAATCGCCTATTTTGTCAATTCAGAAACCATGTATAATTCTATTTTTTTCATAAGATTCCTTCTATAAACATCAACGAATCTTATTTTAATTTCATTTGTATAGGCTATTTAGATAAAGGTATAAATATATCTACAGATGTTCCTGCATTTATTTTTGATGTTATCAAAAATTCTCCTTGAATATTTCGAATACGCTCTTGCACAGCAAACAAACCAAAACCAGACCCTGTATGGTTTTTATAATTATTTAATTTAGAGGTATCAAACCCAACCCCGTTATCGGTGAAAAGTATATGAAAGCCATCTTCCTTTTTATCAAAATCTATCGCTAATAAAGTTGCATTGGCATATTTTAAAGCATTTTTAATCAATTCTTGTATAGACCTATACAGTAAAATCGCTTTTACATCACTCATTTTAAAACTACTTACATTACAAGTAACTCGACATTTAATTTTGTGAGTAGCTTCTATATTTTCAAATAACCAATTTAATGCATCAATAATACCTAATTGATATAATATTGGAGGTGAAAGTTCATAGGTAATTTTACGACTATTTTCTAAAGCTTCAGAAATATGTTTTTCAAGAAACCTCAAATCTTCATCAATCTCTTTTAACTGTGAGTTTCCTTTCAATTCATTAATTTTCATCTTAGAAATAACTAAAGATTGACTTAGATGATCATGTATGTTTGATGCGATTTCTTTTCTCTGTTTTTCTTCTATCAAGGTCATTTCAGTAGACATCTTTTGAAGAACGGTTTGATATTCTTGAATCTCTTCCTTTGCTTTCACCCATTGCGTAATATCTCTTGCAGAGGTCACAAAATAACTAACCTCTTTCTCTTTATAAACAGGTGATGATAAAAATTCTAACCAAACAAAATGCCCTTCTTTATGACGAATTCTAATAGAAAGAGCTTCGGAAACTGAGCTGCTAAAAACCTTTTGCCCCATTGCTCTTTTTAGAAGCGGAATGTCATCCCTATGAACCAAACTAAATACTTTTTTACCCATAAACTGTGATTGCTCATAACCCAATAAGTTTTTTATAGAAGGACTGATGTATTTAAATGTGCTATCTGGTTCTTGCAAACAAATTAAGTCATTAGAATTATCCGTCAATACACGATACATCTCATCTGCCTTTTTAATTTTGTGCATGGCTGTTTTTTGCTCAGTAATGTCTTGGATAGTCCCTGTTAAATTAACCACCTCTCCATCATCTCCAAAAATAGGTTTACAAATGGATCTGATCCATTTTTCACCTCCTTTAAACAGGGTAATTCTATGTTCAATGTCAAAAGGTTTCTCTAAACGAATAGCCTCAATAACAAGTTCTTTATCATCTGAATGGATTACTTTAAGCTGAGTTTCAAAATCTGGAACGCCTTTCTTTGGGTCGAAACCAAAGATATAAAACGTCTCTTCAGACCATTCTACTTCTTGCGTTGAAGGGGTTAATACCCAGCTTCCAATTTTTGCTAACTTTTGGGCTTCATTTAATTTATTTAAGGACTCTTTTTTTACGGATTCAGCCTCTTTTATACTTTGAATACTTTGACTACTAACCGGCACTGTTTTTTGTTCTATTGCTGTTTGAGGAATCGGAATTGAAAGTACTGCAGCAAACTCTTCTCCTTTAAGGGTTTTATAATTTATTTCTGACGTAAATGATTTTTCATTATTCCATATTGATTCTATAAACTTTGCAAATACCTTACTGGATCCAGATCCAAATGAATATTGAAGATTCTCAAAAAACTCTTGATGGCTACTTGCTTTAAATAGTTTTAAAGTAACATCATTTACTTTATTTACTTTTATTTTTTCAAGAAGTGAAAATAACACCTTAGGGTGCTGTTCTAGATAAACTCTAATATTTGGTATTTTAAGTTTTCTAAGTTCGTCTATTTGCGCTATTAGCATGCTTAAATCTTCATTCCAAATAGAAGCCGTAGAATTATCAAATAGTTTTCTATACTGCTCTGTTATCATTAAGTTTTCCTCTTCAATTTTTTTTTGCTCAGTAATGTCCTTCGTAACCCCGAAAATACTTTCTTCAGAATTTTTTTCAAGAGCCATAATATATACGTTTCTTATCTCGCCAGATGGCCGCCTTATTCTAAAATCAAAAGGAACAAACATTTTATCAACTAAGAGAGAACTAATACCTTGCTCTATCTTATACAGATCTTCGGGCAATACGGTTTTAGAAACATTCTCGTTTGAAGGATAAAAGTTCTCTTTAGAAACTCCGTAGATATTATACATTTCATCAGACCATTCGGCTTCATCTGTTGTTATATTCCATTTCCAACTACCAACGTGGCTTAGTTTCTGCGCCTCGTTTAAAGCATTGTGTAATTCAGATAATTTTTCATGCTGATAATCTAACGTTTGTTGTTTTATTTTTTTCTCTGTAATATCTTGAGATACGCCTCTTCTACCAATAATTTCATTTTTATCATTGTATATGGGCTCACCCATATTTCGTATCCAGCGTTTTTCGTTTTTAAAATTGGTCATTTCTAACTCAATATCAAAAGAGACGCCCTCACTAGCAAGAGTTACTGTTGCGTCTATCAGTTTTTTTCTAGATTCTTCAGTAAAAGCACCTAGAATTATTTCAATTCCTGGCACACCTTTCTCAATATCATTACCATATATTTGATGAATTGCCTCAGACCAAATAATTGTATCGTTTATTGTATCGTATTTCCAATAACCAATTTTTGCCATTCTACCGGCTTCTTTTAACGAGTACTCATTTTCTTTAACCGACTCTAAAATAGTTTCAAGATTTTGTTTTGAGAGTTCTAACTGTAATTGGGTGTTTTTAGATTCTGTAATGTTCTGTAAAAGACCTCTTCTTCCAATAATTTCATTTTGACTGTTATATACCGGTTGTACTACATTTCGTACCCAAAGTTCTTGTTTTTTTTGATTGATTAATCGCAACTCAATATCATAATTTTTTCCTGTTATAGCTAAATCTTCACTAGCTTTTTTTATCTTATTCCGAGAATTTTCATCAAAAAAAGCTGTAGATTTTTCTCGAGACGGAATTCCGTCTTTTGGATCTAATCCAAAAATATTATAAAGATAATCAGACCAAAGAACAGTAACAGCTTCATTTGTATATTCCCAATGCCCAATTTTACCAATCTTAGTGATGTCATACAAGTCTTTTCCCCTCTTTTCAAGCAACTCTAAAGTAGTTTGAAGTTTTTGTTTAGAAAACTCTAATTCTTCTATTCTCTTTTCTTTCTCTTTATTAGAAGTAATCAACTCAGCTTCCCGTTTTTCTTCTGCCTTTTTAATAACGTGTACTGCAGATTCAAATTTTTGTTTATAGCTTAGTGGTTTAAAGACGTCTTTTATTTTAATGTAAACCAGTTCTTTGTCTGTTAAATCAAAATATCTTAAATACACATAAAAAAGAACGCTGTAAAAAAGAGCAAAAACTCCTTTAGATATTAAGGCTGATATTACAATTGTATGAAGTTTCTCAGAACCCCAAAAAGCTACTATTGAAAAAAACAGTGTGTCAAAACTCAGAACAATCAACATTGTTATACAAATCTGCAAGAATAAAAAGCGTATTTTTCTGGATATAAATTCAAAGATGATGATGATGAGTAACGAATCTAAAAATAATGCTATTGTACCAACTAATAAAACCCTAGCACTAGTGTTAAAAACAATAGTTGAAGGCTTTAAAAAGTTAAATATTGGTGTTTGATGAAAAGGCAAGTCAAATATATTTAAAAAAAATGCCATTATTATGTTTACAATAAACAAAGCGTAGATTATTTTTTTTGTTTCACTTGCATCTTCTTTTATATATATAATTAGTAAGGTAAAAAGAGTTCCGGTAAAAAAAACAGAAGAACCAGGTGAAACAAGAAAATTATTAGTTATTTCAACATAAACAGTACTCGATAGAAATACCTGTATAAATTGAAATAACCCTAAGCAGGCTAATAAAGCTCCAAGACCTAACTTTTTTCGAAGACGAAATAATAAAAGTATTAAAAAGGCAACTAAAAACCCCTGTAAAAATAATATGGCTATTTGATTATAATTCATAATTTAAGAGTAGGTCTTAAAATTAGTTTCTAATGATAATTTTAAAGCCTAAGATAAGAATATTTTTTATTTGTATTTTCAAAACAAAATCTTCTGTTTTGATAATACCGAATAATAAAAAATCCAGCTAATAATTAGTTGGATTTTTTTATTGAAATTATATATGATTATTTTTCTTATTCTACGGTAACCGATTTTGCTAAGTTTCTAGGTTGATCAACGTTTCTTCCTAATAGTACCGCAATATGGTACGATAATAATTGTAACGGAATTGTTGTTAGCAAAGGTGTAAATGCCTCTTCAGTATCAGGAATTTCAATTACATGATCTGCAATTTCTTTTACCGTAGTATCTCCTTGAGTTACCACCGCAATAATTTTTCCTGCTCTAGCTTTTATTTCTTGAATATTACTGACAACTTTTTCGTAATGTGTTGTGTTTGTAGCAATGACAAAAATTGGCATGTTTTCATCAATCAATGCAATTGGTCCGTGTTTCATTTCTGCTGCCGGATATCCTTCTGCATGAATATAAGAGATTTCTTTTAGTTTTAAAGCACCTTCTAATGCAACAGGAAAGTTGAATCCTCTTCCTAAATACAAACAGTTTTTTGCATCTTTATAAACAGAAGCAATCTGTTTTACTTGATTATCAATTTTTAATAATTCTTCTATTTTACTAGGTATTAACTGTAGTTCTCTTAAATATGAATGAAATACAGGTTTTAAAATTGTTCCTTTTAGTTTTCCAAGTTTAAGAGCAATTAATGTTAACACTGTAATTTGTGTTGTAAATGCTTTTGTTGATGCCACACCAATTTCTGGACCTGCGTGTGTATAAGCTCCTGCATGCGTTTCTCTTGCAATTGATGAACCTACAACATTACAAACACCAAAAACAAAAGCTCCTTTTTCTTTTGCCAATTTAATAGCGGCTAAAGTATCTGCTGTTTCTCCAGATTGAGAAATTGCAATCACCACATCTTTTTCTGTAATAATCGGATTTCTGTATCTAAATTCAGAAGCATATTCTACCTCAACAGGTATTCTTGCTAAATCTTCAAACAAGTATTCTGCAACTAAACCTGCGTGCCAAGATGTACCACAGGCAACAATAATAATTCTATTTGCGTTTAAAAACTTTTCTAAATTATCATCAACGCCAGCCATTCTAATAATGCCTTCATCAGAAAGCATTCTACCACGATACGTATCTATTATGGCTTTTGGTTGCTCATGAATTTCTTTCAGCATAAAGTGTTCGTAACCTCCTTTTTCTATTTGCTCTAAACTCATTTGTAATTCATGAATTTTAGCAACTACTAAAGAATCATCATAAATTTTACGAACTTTAATTTTTTTATCAAGTTTTATAATTGCCATTTGTTCGTCTTCTAAATAAATGGCATCTTTTGTATATTCTAAAAAAGGTGAAGCATCTGATGCCACAAAAAATTCCGTATTGTCTTTTCCAACTCCAATTGCAATTGGACTTCCTAAGCGGGCTACAACAATTTCGTTGGTTTTTGATTTATCAAATACAGCTATTGCGTAGGCACCAATTACCTGAGTTAACGCTAATTGAACTGCTTTTCCTAATTTACAACCTTCTTGTTTTTTTACTTCTTCTATTAAATTTACTAAGACTTCTGTATCTGTATCACTTTTAAAAGTATACCCTCTTGTGATTAATTCTTTTTTTAAGGTATCATAATTTTCTATAATCCCGTTATGAACAATTACAAGTTCACCAGACATTGACGTGTGTGGGTGAGAATTTACATCGTTAGGAACACCGTGAGTTGCCCATCTGGTATGGCCAATTCCTATATTTCCTTTTTTGGTTTGTGGGTTTTGATTCGTAATCTCTTTTAAGTCAGAAACTTTTCCTTTTGTTTTAGAAACATGAATATTTTCTCCATCAAACATCATAATACCGGCACTATCGTAGCCACGGTATTCTAATCTTTGTAAACCATTTACAACAATTGGATAGGCTTCTCTATAGCCAATGTAACCTGTTATTCCACACATAGCCGTGTTTTTATTTTCTCTTTGAGTATGTTATTTTTAATCGCGCTTTTCTGGTGCCATTTGATGTTGAATGATTTAACAAAGTAACTACCTTTGGATTCCAACTATAATTTGCAACCAAAGTATCTGTAGCAGAATTTGGAAAATCTGATGAGTTTATTACTTTAAGCCCTAAAATTGGATTATAACTCGTTTTTCCACTAACTAAATCAGAGATATAATCTGTAATTTTAAACGTATAATAATCTGGTTTCTTGCTGGTTGTAACTAGGCTCCCTCCAAAAGATGTAGGCCCCTCAAAAACAACATCTTTTATTTGGGCTTTTGAATTTCCATCTTTATACAAAAACAACCTATGTGGCGTTGAAATTGTATCCGTTCCAACAACGTTTTGGTTTACATAAAAAGTTAAATCAGCATCATTCACCAACCAATTTTTACTTATTATTGATGCTAGTTCATTAGCTGCAAATAATTGTACTTGAGCCATATTTCCTGCCGTTCCTTGTAAAACAATGTTTCCATTATTTGGATATGCTTTTTCATCCATCTTATAAACACTTGTGCTAAAATTAGAAAGTAAAAATGAATTTGTTTTCTCAATTGTATCTAATACTGTTGTTCCTCCTTTTAAAACCGTTTTGGTGTATCTAATCTCAATTGATGGTCTTAAGGCTAAAGATAAATTATTAATGTTAAATGATATTAACGAGCCTTCATTCCCTGAAGCTTGCATATAAAGTCCTTTAAAATATTGTTCTATTGCGTCTTGCGATTCAAAATTAGAGGTCTCAAATTGATCTACAAAAATTTGTTTTATCTTGGTTTCATCTAAGGTAACTCTCGCAAAAGGATTGTTATTTGACAGCCTAATTGTATCTGTTTTATATACAGTTCCATTGCTTAGCCTTCTTTTAAACACCATCATTGTATCCGTTGCTTTTGGCATAAAAGGATAGTTTATTTGAGCATTTAATTCTCCTGGAAGAATTTGATAGGTTTTGTTTGATGGAAAATTACTTGCTTTTGATGGGTCTGCAGGGTTTAACCTACTCATATACGTATCTGTTCTGTACAAATTAAGCGTAAATGCTTTTGTCTGATCTCCAATAATTGAATCTAATGTATATCCTGAAGTGGTTCCTGTTTTTAAAGTTGCTTGGTATGGTAATTTTAAAAACACCGTGTCTATAGTTGTTACAACTGTCGTATCATTTCCATAAATTCTTTCCCCTTTATCTTTCGTCTTTAATGTTTGATCTAACACCAGTTGGGAAACGGTTGATGCTTCAACTTTTTCGTAATTAGTGTTATTATAAACCCCCAAAAGATATTGCCCTAGAGACCCTCCAATAGTTAAACCATCTGCTCTAACACTTGTAATTTGTTTGTTTGTTACTACAACATCTATAATTGTATCTTTTGTCTCAAACTTGGTGTTACTTACTACTGAAGTTGCAATATCTGTAAAGTCTTTTTCACAAGAAACTACCATTGTTATCAACAATATAAACACGCTAATGTATGCACTCTTTTTAATCATTCTTCCTTTAAAATAATTGGTTATTTTGCTAAAACTTCGTTAGCATAAAAATTTAAATAAGCTTCGGTTAGGTTTTCTTCTGTTTGATACTCTAAAACAGGTTTATTGTTACTTTCAATAAAGCTATTTAAGTCGTCAGAAATACTTTCGCTTCCTTTAATTACTGCATCAGAATTTTCTATTGCACTCTTAAGGATATTTGTGTGGTTAGGTGTTTTTAATACAGCTATTTTGTTTGCATCAATTTTATCAAATTTAATTTTATCTGCTAATGAAGTGTTTAACGTTCCTTCAAAATCATTATTGTAAATAGAGGTTACAATTTTACTTTCTGTAAACAGAGGTTCTTCTTTGTAAAATTCTTTTAAATACAAAGGCAATAAAGAAGCCATCCAGCCATGAATATGGATAATATCTGGTGCCCAATTTAATTTTTTTACCGTTTCTATAACGCCTTTTGCAAAAAAGATGGCTCTTTCGTCATTGTCCTCAAATAACTTGTCATCTTCATCTGTAAAAATCGCTTTACGCTTAAAATATTCTTCGTTATCAATAAAATAAACTTGCATTCTTTCTTTCGGAATTGATGCTACTTTAATAATTAACGGCATGTCCATGTCATTAATAATCAAATTCATTCCAGATAACCTAATTACTTCGTGTAATTGATGTCTTCTTTCGTTAATTACACCAAATCTTGGCATAAATATTCGTGTCTGAACTCCATTAGAATGTGCATTTCTAGCAGCATTAAATGCTGTTGATGCCATTTCTGTTTCTGGTAAATATGGTACTACTTCAGATGAAACGTATAATATTCTCTTATCTTTCATTAAATCTATCCCTTTTGTAAGAAGTGCAAAAATACACTTTTTTATGCTAATTTCATGTTAAAATGCTAAGTTTGCACACATTTTACAAGTACAGTTTATGCAAATTTTTAAAAAAAAGAACGCTTTAATTCATTGTTTGTCTTTACTTAAAGAAAAAAACAAGCTAATTGGATTTGTCCCAACAATGGGCGCATTGCATAAAGGGCATCAATCTTTGGTAAAAAACTCCATAGAAAATAACGATGTTACTGTGGTAAGTATTTTTGTAAATCCCACACAGTTTAACAATCCTGACGATTTAAAAAAATATCCAAAAACATTAAAAGAAGACTTAGAATTGCTTGAAAATATTGGTTGTGATTTTGTTTTTATTCCTACAGTAGAAGAAATTTATGCACAAGCTGTTGTTTCTAAATCCTATTCTTTTGACGGAATTGAAAATCAAATGGAAGGAAAGTTTAGAAAAGGTCATTTTGATGGTGTGGCAACGATTGTACAAGCGTTTTTTGAAATCATAAAACCCGATACTTCTTATTTTGGCGAAAAAGACTTTCAACAATTACAGGTTGTAAAAAAATTAACAGAAAAAGAAAACATCCCAGTAAAAGTTATTGGTTGTCCAATTTATAGAGAAAATGATGGTTTGGCAATGAGTTCTAGAAACATTCGCCTTTCTAAAGAACAAAGAAGTGAAGCTCCTTTTATCTATCAAACTTTAAAAAAGGTCGTCGGTTTTGCCAAAACCAAATCAGTAAAAGACATGTATGAGTTTGTAAAAAACGAATTCGCTACTACTTCGTTAGAGTTAGAATATTTTACAATTGCAGAAGAAAATACATTGGCAGAAGTATCAGAAATTAATTTTGATAAAAAAAACAGAGCTTTTATTGCTGTAAATATTGGCGGAATTCGATTAATAGATAATATCTCTTTATAAAAACTAGCTCCCTTTCCTTTTTATTTTTTTTACGTTACAAATACATTTAAAAGTTTTATTTTTGCCGCATGTTAGTACAAGTAGTAAAATCTAAGATTCACCGAGTTAAAGTAACGGGTGCAGATTTAAATTATATCGGAAGTATTACCATTGATTTAGACTTAATGGAAGCTGCCAATATAATTGAAGGAGAAAAAGTGCAAATTGTTAACAACAATAATGGCGAGCGGTTAGAAACTTACGTAATTCCTGGTAAAAGAGGAAGCGGAGAAATTACGCTAAACGGAGCTGCAGCGAGAAGAGTTGCCGTTGGCGATGTGCTTATTTTAATTGCATACGCATTTATGGATTTTGATGAAGCTAAAGAATTTAAACCTTCTTTGGTTTTTCCGAACGAAAAAACAAACACACTTAACTAAGTTTGAACATACAACTAAAGAACATACTAAAAATTATCTTACCTCTTGTTTTAGGAGGTTTTTTAGTGTGGTATTCTTTATCAAATATTTCTATTGCAACGCTAGTTTCTTATTTTAAAAACGCCAATTATTGGTGGATTGGTTTAGGATTGTTCTTCGGAATTCTAAGTCATTTATCTAGAGCATATCGTTGGAGATTTATGCTAGAACCAATTGGATACAGCCCTAAATTAGGAAATAGCATTTTGGCTGTTTTGGTTGGATATTTAGTGAATTTAGCAATTCCAAGAGCTGGCGAAGTTTCTAGAGCAGCTGTATTGGCAAATTACGAAAACGTTCCGTTTGAAAAAGGGTTTGGAACCATTGTAGCAGAACGAATTGCTGATTTAATTATGCTACTGATTATCATTTTAATCACCCTTTTTCTACAATTCGATTTTATTTACAATCTGCTTACCAAAAATTTTGACCCAACAAAAATCATCCTTTTAATTATTCTTTTAATTATTGGATTTTTCGTTTTTACATCCTTTGTAAAAAAAGCAAAAAAAGGATTTCTACTAAAGATTAAAACTTTTGTTTCTGGCTTAATTGAAGGTGTTACTAGCATCTTTAAAATGAAAAAGAAATGGGCTTTTATATTTCATACGATATTTATTTGGGCAATGTATGTTGCTATGTTTTGGGCAACAATTCCTGCAATTGAAAGTTTACACGTTCCTATTGGCGGCGTTTTAATTGGCTTTATCGCTGGTGCGTTTAGTATTGCTGCAACTAATGGCGGAGTTGGGTTATATCCTGTCGCGGTAGCTGGAGCTTTGGCTTTATTTGGAGTTTCAGAAGAACCTGCAACTGCTTTTGGTTGGATTATGTGGACTGCACAAACAGGAATGATTATCATTTTTGGTGGATTGTCTTTTTTAGTGCTTCCTATTTACAATAAGAACAAGTAATTTTTGGGCGTTCCTTTACCCTGAAAGCGTTCAGGACCAAGGTCGCGCTTTCATTACTCGCTTACCGCAAAAAAGCGATAGAGCTCAAACACACCATTCAATCGCTAACGCAACTTTTTATCAACTTTAAGAAAATCTTATTTTTAAAAGTTATCAGCTTATAAACTTTGTAACTTTGTTACTTTCAAACTTTGAAACTCATTTTAAATGGCTAAAGTAAAAACCTCTTTTTTTTGTCAAAACTGTGGAGCGCAAACTCCAAAATGGACAGGACAATGTGCTACTTGTAACGAATGGAATACTATTGTTGAAGAAGTCATTCAGAGAGAAGAAAAAAGAAGTTGGAAACAAACTACTTCTTTAAAACAGAAAGCGAAACCATTACGAATTGATGAAATTCAACTGAATCCAGAAGAGCGAATTAAAACCAACAACAACGAATTAGATACGGTTTTGGGCGGCGGTTTGGTAAAAGGCTCTGTGACGCTTTTAGGCGGTGAACCTGGAATTGGAAAATCAACCTTATTATTACAAGTTGCGCTATCCATTTCACAAAAAGTATTGTACGTTTCTGGCGAAGAAAGTCAATCTCAAATAAAAATGAGAGCAGAAAGAATTGACGCTTCAACATCTAACTGTTTAATCTTAACCGAAACAAATACACAACAAATTTTTAAAAATATAGAAGAAGTTCAGCCAGAGTTTTTAATCATAGATTCCATTCAAACATTACACACAGAATCTATTGATGCAACTCCTGGAAGCATTTCTCAGATTAGAGAAACCACAGCAGAATTGATCAAATTTGCCAAAGAAACGGCAACTCCGGTTTTGTTAATTGGTCATATCAACAAAGAAGGGCAAATTGCTGGACCAAAAATTTTAGAACATATGGTTGATGTTGTCTTGCAATTTGAAGGCGATAGAAACCATACGTACAGAATTTTAAGAGCACAAAAAAATCGCTTTGGATCTACAGCAGAATTAGGAATTTACGAAATGCTTTCTGATGGTTTACGCGAAATTTCAAATCCGTCTGAAATCTTAATTTCTAAAAAAGATGATGACTTAAGCGGAACAGCAATTGCATCAACTTTAGAGGGCATTCGCCCCTTAATGATAGAAATTCAAGCATTAGTTTCTACAGCCGTTTACGGAACTCCACAACGCTCAACAACGGGATATAATTTAAAAAGACTGCACATGATTTTGGCCGTTTTAGAAAAAAGAGCAGGATTTAAATTAGGTGCAAAAGATGTATTTTTAAATATTACTGGCGGAATACATGTGGATGATCCAGCAATAGATTTGGCAGTTGTTGCAGCAATTTTATCCTCTAATGAAGACATTGCAATTTCGCCACAAGTTTGTTTTGCCGCAGAAGTTGGTTTGGCAGGAGAAATTAGACCAGTTTCTAAAATAGATCAACGCATTAGCGAAGCAGAAAAATTGGGTTATACCAAATTTGTAGCATCAAAATACAATAAAATAACAACCAAAAACCGCAAGATTCAATTGATTCTTGTTGGAAAAGTTGAAGAAGCTTTCGCGACCTTGTTTGCATAAAAAAACCGAACATTGCTGCTCGGTTTTCATCAACTTAATAATATATGCTCTATCTAAATTTTGTCAGGTTTAGCGTAGTCGAAACCTATTTTTTATTTGCTTCTTTAATATATTTTTCTAACGCCATGGTCATTGATGGCGTTTCTGCTGCTGGCGCCATAATATTACAGACTAATCCTGCATCCGTTACAGCTTTAATTGTGGTGTTTCCAAAAGCGGCAATGCGTGTTTTATTTTGTTTAAAGTCTGGGAAATTTTGAAATAAAGAGTCAATTCCAGATGGACTGAAAAACACTAAGATGTCATAAAAAACATCTTCTAAATCAGACAAATCACTAACCACTGTTCTATACAAAGTAGCTGGTTTCCAATCAACACCCAAAGCATTTAATTCTTCAGGAATTAAATCTTTTAATTTATCAGAAGCGGGTAATAAGAATTTTTCGTCTTTGTGTTTTTTGATCAACTTACATAATTCCGGAAAAGTTCTGTTTCCTACATAAATTTTACGTTTTCTATACACAACGTATTTTTGCAAGTAATACGCAACAGCTTCAGACTGGCAGAAATACTTCATCGAGTCTGGCACTTTAAAACGCATTTCTTCTGCAACTCTAAAAAAATTATCTACTGCATTTCTACTTGTTAATATAATTGCAGTATGCTGATTTAAGTCGATTTTTTGAGCTCTAACATCTTTTACTTCAACACCTTCTACATGAATAAAAGATCTAAAATCAACCTTTACTTTCTGTTTTTCAGACAAGTCAAAATAAGGTGAAGTTTCCGTTTTTGGAGCTGGTTGCGACACCAATATTGTTTTCACTTTCATATATCTCCTTTTTTATTAAACAGTTATTTTATAAATAATTAATAACGGTGCTATTTCAAGTGCGCAAAGGTACAAAATAAAATAAAACAACTTGTTAATAATCAAGTTTTTGTTATTAATAAAGGTTAATACACCTCTTAAAGTAAACAACACAACAAAGACCGTTATTAACACGTAAATAGTTAAAAAACTATAGGCTTTAAGTATTAAAAAAGGGAAAAGAAGCAAAGCAATAGTATAAGAATATCCCAATTTTGCAGCAATAAAATGTGCTAATTCTGTTTTTATTTCTAATAAATGACACAACACTAAATCTAAAATTGAAAAAATTGAAAAATATCCTAAAACCAGGATTAAGATTTTTAAAAAAATTTGAAAATTTGATTCCGTTTCAGGTAAAAAAAACACTACTAAATTGGTAAAAAATAATGCATACACTAAAACAAAGAACAGAAATAAAACAACGTTAAAAGCATTAAAAAAGGCTGTTCTTTCTTCTACTTTTTTTTCAATAAACCCTTTTAAAAAGAATGCTCTAGAATACTCAAAAAGCTTCTGATGATTTAGCATTTTTAGAACAACAAGTAAAAGTAGGCCAACCATAAAAACAAGCGTTAACCAATTATTAGAGAATTCTATACGTTCTAAAGCCTGCATTTAATCGTTTTATGAAAAATATAACACAAAATTAGTGATAAAATAGCGTATATTTGTTACTCTTATTTTTTATTAGTAAAAAAATGTCAGACGCTTTAGTAATCATTCCTACATATAACGAAAAAGAAAATATCGAAGCGATAATTAGAGCTGTATTTAAACAAAAAAAAGCATTTGATATTTTAGTGGTTGATGACAATTCTCCTGACGGAACTTCAGCAATTGTTACGCATCTTATCAACGAATTTCCAGAAAAATTATTTATCGAAAACAGAACTGAAAAAAACGGAATAGGAACTGCATATATTCACGGATTTAAATGGGCAATCGAAAAAAAGTACGCCTATATTATAGAAATGGATGCCGATTTTTCTCACGATCCAAAAGATTTAATTAAACTCTATAATGCGTGCGCAAAAAACGATGCAGATTTGTCAATTGGTTCTCGATATTCTAAAGGAGTAAACGTGGTAAATTGGCCAATGAAACGCGTATTGCTTTCGTATTTTGCTTCTAAATATGTACGTTTTATCACCAGAATTCCTGTTCACGACACCACCGCAGGTTTTGTATGTTATAAACGAAAAGTGCTTGAAACTATAAAGCTCGACAAAATTAGATTTGTTGGTTATGCCTTTCAAATAGAAATGAAATTTAAAGCGTGGAAACACAAATTTAACATTCAAGAAGTTTCCGTTATTTTTACTGATAGAACATTAGGAGAATCTAAAATGAGTGGATCAATTGTGTATGAAGCCTTGTTTGGTGTATTAAAATTAAGACTCAAAGGAATTCCGAAATAACATGAATAGAACGGTAATAAAAAATGCGCAAATAGTAAACGAAAACATTGTTTTTAAAGGCGATTTGCTGATCGAAAACAACATTATAAAAGAAATTTCTAAACATATTTCTGCTTCAGAAAACACCAATATTATTGATGCAAATGGCAGTTTTTTATTGCCTGGTTTTATAGATGATCAAGTGCATTTTCGTGAACCAGGATTAACACATAAAGCAAACATCGCCACAGAAAGTAAAGCGGCAATTGCTGGCGGAATTACTTCTTTTATAGAAATGCCAAACACCGTTCCGCAGGCTACAACACAAGAATTGTTAGAGGATAAATTTAAAATTGCTGCAAAAGATTCGTACGCAAATTATTCATTTATGTTTGGCGGCACCAACGATAATTTAGAAGAATTGCTAAAAACAAATCCTAAAAAGGTCGCCGGAATAAAATTATTCTTAGGTTCATCAACAGGAAATATGTTGGTGGATAATGAAGAAGTGTTAGAAAAAATATTTTCATCTACAAAGATGTTAATTTCGGTTCATTGCGAAGACGAAGCTACCATCAGAAAAAATACCGAACACTATAAGGCTATTTATGGCGATGATATTCCGTTAAAATTTCATCCAATTATACGAAGCGAAGAAGCCTGTTATTTGTCATCATCAAGAGCAATTGAATTGGCTAAAAAAACCGGAGCAAGATTGCATATTTTTCATCTTTCAACAGAAAAGGAAACACATCTTTTTAGAAATGACATTCCGTTAGAAGAAAAACAAATTACCGCCGAAGTTTGTATACATCATTTATGGTTTTCTGATAAAGATTACGATGAAAAAGGAACTTTGATAAAATGGAATCCAGCAGTAAAAACGGCAAATGATAGAGCGGGTTTATGGAAAGCATTATTGGACGATAGAATTGATGTAATTGCAACCGATCATGCGCCACACACAATTGAAGAAAAAAACAATGTGTATACAAAAGCTCCGAGTGGTGGACCTTTAGTGCAACATGCATTAAATGCAATTTTAGAAAAAGTAAAAGAAGGAACAATTTCTATTGAAAAAGCGGTAGAAAAAATGAGTCATAATCCGGCTAAAATCTTTAAAATAGAAAAACGCGGTTTTATAAAAGAAGGGTTTTATGCCGATTTAGTGTTGGTAAATTCCTCTCTTTCAAACACCGTTTCTAAAGAAAATATTTTATACAAATGCGGTTGGTCTCCGTTTGAAGGCACCACCTTTTCATCAACAATTACACATACTTTTGTCAACGGAAATTTGATGTACGAAAACGGAAAATTTAACGAAGAAATAAAAGGAGAACGCTTAGTTTTTAATCGATAATTATGAAAAAAATACTGTTCTTTTTAATTGTAATTGTCTTGACTTCTTGTACAAGCAACACCATTTTAAAAAAACCAAAAGATTTAATTCCGAAGGATACAATGGTGCTTTTATTGACCGATTTATTTATTGCAAAAAGCGCTTTTCCTGAAAAAAACACACTAAATCAACGTAAAATAAACTACATCCCTTTGGTATATAATAAATACAAAATTGACAGTACACGCTTTAGTAAAAGCAATTTTTATTACACGTCTAAACTTGAAGAGTATGAGTTAATTTACACTGCTGTAAACACCAAGTTGCTTGCTAAAAAAGCTGAACTAGAAGAGCTTTTAAAAGACAAATCAGAATAAGCTTCTCTAAATGTTCTTTTCTTTTTTATAAATCGCGCAAACTTCTTCAATTACTTGTTTTGTTGATTCAAAAGTAAACCCAATTGTATCTGTAAATTTTTCTGAAGAATACTGTGTTTTTCCGTGTAAAGAGTTCACCGAATCCTTAGTAATCAATCGTTTTTTTCTAGTGATAAAAGTAACAACCGCATCCATTCTTCTTAAGATTTTTGAAAGCATTCTTGAAATCCGAATTGTTGGTGGTTTTTTACCAAATTGATTCGCGATGAATGTAAAAATTTCTCGAAAGGAATTGTTTTCTGAGACTAAAATAAATTGCTCATTTTTTACCGAACTTTCTGTCAATTGAATCATTGCTTTTGCAACATCTTCTACACCAACAAAACCGGTAACTCCTTCTGTAAAATACTTAAATCCTTTTGCAGCTTTAGAAAAAAATTGCCCAGTATTTATATCCCAAAATCCAGCGCCAAGAATGACACCAGGATTTACAATTACAACATCAATTCCTTCTTGACTTCCGCGCCAAACTTCCATTTCTGCACCGTGTTTCGTAATTGCATATCCGTTATTGTTTGCCTCTGTATTCCATTCGTTTTCTTCAGTAACAATTTCGTTATTTATAGCATCCCCAATAGCGGCAATAGAACTAACATAACAGAGTTTTTTTACAGAATTGGCAATACATTGGTTGACAATATTTGCGGTTCCTTCAATATTTATTTGACGCATTTTTCGATACTCTTTTTCATCAAAAGAAACCAAAGCAGCAGCATGGTACACAATTGTAATCTCTTTAAAAACTGCTGTTAACGAAGGAACATCTGTAATATCCGCTTGTACCCAATCAATTTTAGAAAAATGCGAATCTACATCATCCGTAAAATAAGAAAAGACTCTTTTTAAAGCTTCAAAACTTTTTTCGGTTCTGTAAATTGCTTTAATCTTTTCGTTTTTTGCCGTTAATTGATATAATAAATGCGAACCAACTAAACCTGTGCCTCCTGTTACTAAAATCATATAACGAAAATAGAATTTTTTAAACGATAAATGTATCTTTGCTCACTGATTAATTTATGACGATGAAAAATTTTATTGAAGAATTACAATGGAGAGGAATGTTACACGATAGCATGCCTGGAACAGAAGAACACTTATTAGAAGAAATGCGTAGCGCGTATGTTGGCTTTGATCCAACGGCAGATTCGCTACACATTGGTAATTTAGTTCCTATTATGTTATTGGCACATTATCAAAGATGTGGACATAGACCAATTGCTTTGGTTGGAGGTGCAACGGGTATGATTGGTGATCCTTCAGGAAAATCTTCTGAACGTAATCTATTGGATGAAAAAACCTTACGTCATAATCAAGAATGTGTAAAAGCGCAATTAGGACATTTTTTAGATTTTGATTCTGATGCAAAAAATGCAGCACTTTTGGTCAATAATTACGATTGGATGAAAGAAATTTCTTTCCTAGAATTTATCAGAGATGTTGGTAAACACATTACTGTAAATTATATGATGGCAAAAGATTCTGTAAAAAACAGAATTAGCTCAGAATCTAAAGAAGGAATGTCTTTTACGGAATTTACCTATCAAATGGTTCAAGGATATGATTTCTTGCATTTGTACAGAGAAAAATCAGCAACTTTACAAATGGGTGGTTCTGATCAATGGGGAAATATTACAACCGGAACAGAATTAATTAGAAGAATTGGTGGCGGAAAAGGATACGCAATTACCTGTCCGTTAATCACAAAATCTGATGGTTCTAAATTCGGAAAGTCTGAAGGGGGAAATGTTTGGCTAGATGCCAAGAGAACTTCTGCGTATAAATTTTACCAATATTGGTTAAATACTTCTGATGAGGATGCAGAAAAATATATAAAAATATTTACTTTTTTAGACAAAGAAACAATTGATTCTTTGGTTAAAGAACACAAAGAAGCTCCACACGTTAGAGTTTTACAAAAACGTTTAGGAGAAGAAGTTACCGTTTTAGTTCACGGAAAAGAGGAGTATCAAAATGCTATAAAAGCCTCTAATATTTTGTTTGGAAAATCTACTTCTGACGATATTAAATCGTTAGACGAACAAACCTTTTTAGATGTTTTTGAAGGTGTTCCGCAAGCTTCCGTTACAAAAGAAGAGATTGAAAACGGTTTAGATATGATTGGTGCTTTGGCAGCAAAAACGAACTTTTTAGCTTCAAATTCTGATGCACGTAGAGCATTAAAAGAAAATGCTGTTTCTGTAAATAAAGAAAAAGTAAAAGAAGAATATACCATTACTTCTGATGATTTAATTGCAAATAAATATGTGTTATTACAACGCGGAAAGAAAAGTTATTTTTTATTAAACGTTGAGTAAATTTATAGAAATTCTGTCATTCCTGCGCAGGCAGGAATCTAAAACAACATTTCGATGGATTCCTGTTTCCACAGGAATGACAAACGTTAATTCTTTTTTAATTTCTCCCAATTTTTATCTGCGGATGTTTTTAATTCTTCTGCGCCTTCTTTGGTCCAAAGTTTTAAGGTATTTGTTCCCCAAGAGTTGTAAAACAAATATAATTTTCCGTCTCTAATTTCAAATGTTTTTGGATTTATAGCAACTTTTTCTCCGTTTTTACCTATTGCGTAGGCGCAATATCCGCCGTATTGAGGCATGTATTTTTTTGGTACTTTTTTAAATGTTTCTAAATTTTCTTTATTAGAAAATAGAAATTTTACGCCATCAAAAGTGGTTTGAAATTTCTTATTTCCTTTTTCTGCGTTGTTGTTAAAATATTCAACAACATCATAGCCTTCGGCGATAAAATCTTTTTTTGTATTATAATCTTGTTGTGCAAAAAAAGTGGTTGAAATACTTATAAATAGAAGTGTAATGAATTGTTTCATCTAAAATAGTTTTAAGTATAGTCGATGAACAATTTAAAAAATTACAAAAAGAATTTATTGTGGTTTACTCTTTAGATTTAAAAATCAGAATGTCCAACTCTAAATACTTTTCTTTTAGAAGACTCAAAGCAAAAGCTCCGGCAGAAGCTGTAAAAACAGAAAAGTCAAAAGCTCCTTTTATTCCAGTAGAAAAAGTCATAGATACAGCAAAAATCAACAATAAAAATCCGCTTAATTTTGCGAAAAACTCTGTTTTAAATCCAATTATTAAGAAAATTGCAAAAAGAATTTCTGCTGCGGTTGCTATAATTCCAATTGTTGAAATAAACGAAATAGGAATCCAAGGGTTTATGAGTTGAGTGTAGTTTAAAAAGTTTTCCCAATTTCCCCATGCAGAAACATCTTTGTTCCATATTCCAAATCTGTCAGCTACGGCTGATAAAAACCCCAATGATATTGCAAATCGCAAAAAGAGTTTGATTATTTTATTGCTCATATTTTCTTTATTTTCCTTAAACCTACTACAACACCATTAAATTACAACCTCTAATATCAGAATTATCAAAGCGTCCAATAATTTCGAAACTTCCGTTTTGGTGTACTTTCCCTAAATCTTGCGTAGCAATAAACGAACACGAATTGTAATTGGCTAAATCGATGACGTTAATTCCGCCTGTTTTATTTGGTTGTTGAATTGTTAATGCGTCTTCTGTGTCGCGTGTTAAGATTTTCATCCAAGGCGGGCAATCAAAAACTCCATTTCCTTTAGAATACGCTTGACTTAACAATTCTGTCATTCCGTATTCTGAGTGAATTTGAGAAACGCCAAATCCGTTTTTAAGAATTGTGTGTAATTCTTCACGAATCAATTCTTTTCTGCGCCCTTTCATTCCGCCAGTTTCCATAACGATGGTGTTTTTTAAATCGAATTGATACTCGTCTATCAAATCTAATAAAGCAAAAGAAACACCAATTAGTAAGACTTTTTTGTCTGATTGATTTAATCGAATTAACGTCTCTGACAATTCCTTTAAATTGTTTAGATAAAATCCGCTTTCTGGTTGATTAGATTTTTCAATCAAATCATTGACCATATACACCAAAGACGAACCTTTTCGTTCTAAATAATTTGGCAACAAAGCTAAAACTGTATATTCTTTTATGTCGCCATAAAAATGATGAAATCCTTTTAAATAACTTTCTTCGTACAAAGAAATATCGATTACAAAATGTTTACTAGTTACGCTTCCTGTAGTTCCAGAACTCGAAAAAGTTTCTTGGATTTCATCCAAAGAAGAAAGGATTTTTCGAGATTTAAAAAACTGAATTGGTAAAAACGGAATGTCTTTAATTTTGGTAACATCAGAAGGATGAATGTATAATAAATCACAAAAAGAACGATATACTTTATTGTTTTTAAACTGATGTTTAAATATTGCTAAAGCAACTTCTTTAAAGTTTTGGTTAGATGTACTATTAAAAATGGCGTTCTTCATGTATTGCAAAAATAGTTGATAAAAATAGCTTTAAATATAAAATGTTAAGATTGTTTATTTTTAAACAATCATTTAGATTTTGTTTAATTTATTATCTGTTAAATTATTTGTAGTTTTGATGTTCAGTTTTAACAACTAAATAAGAACAACAAAATGAGCGAATTTGGCATAAAAGAAGCACTACTACAATTAGGTGTAAAAGATATAAATAACGGAAGTTCTACAGGTTCAAACAATTTTTCTAATGGAGAAATTATTGAAAGTTACTCTCCAGTTGACGGAAAGTTAATTGGCAAAGTAAAAACCACTACTAAAGAAGATTACGAAAAAGTAATGCAAACGGCAACTGAAGCATTTTTATCTTTTAGAAATATGCCAGCTCCTCAAAGAGGAGAAATTGTTCGTCAATTTGGAAATAAATTAAGAGATTTAAAAGAACCTTTAGGAAAATTGGTTTCCTATGAAATGGGAAAATCTTTGCAAGAAGGGTATGGTGAAGTTCAAGAAATGATTGACATCTGTGATTTTGCTGTTGGATTATCAAGACAATTAAACGGACAAACAATTCCGTCTGAAAGACCAGGACACGTAATGAGAGAGCAATGGCATCCAATTGGTGTTGTCGGAATTATCTCTGCATTTAATTTTCCTGTTGCTGTTTGGGCTTGGAACACAGCATTAGCTTGGATTTGTGGTGATGTTTGTGTATGGAAAGGTTCTGAAAAAGCGCCTTTATGTACCATTGCTTGTCAAAATATTATTGCTGCAATTTTAAAAGAAAATAATTTACCAGAAGGAATTTCTTCTATTATCAATGGAGATTATAAAGTTGGTGAAATGATGACAACAGATACTAGAGTTCCTTTAGTTTCTGCAACTGGATCAACAAGAATGGGAAGAATCGTTGGTGCAACCGTTGCGCAACGTTTCGGAAAATCTTTATTAGAATTAGGTGGAAACAATGCTATTATTATTACACCAACTGCAGATTTAAAAGTAGTGGTTCCTGGTGCTGTATTTGGTGCTGTTGGAACTTGTGGACAACGTTGTACGTCTACAAGAAGATTAATTATTCACGAATCTGTGTATGATAAAGTAAGAGATGCTATTGTTGGTGCTTACGGTCAAATAAAAATTGGAAACCCTTTAGATGAGACGAAACATGTTGGTCCGTTAATTGACAGAGATGCGGTAAACAACTATTTATCCGCAATTGAAAAAGCAAAAGCTGAAGGAGGAAATGTATTGGTTCAAGGAGGCGTTTTAGAAGGAGAAGGATACGAAAGTGGTTGTTATGTTAACCCTTGTATTATTGAAGCTGAAAATCATTTTGAAATTGTACAACACGAAACTTTTGCTCCAATTTTATATTTGATGAAATATGCTGGAGACATAGAAAATGCCATCGACAAACAAAATGGTGTTGTTCAAGGATTGTCATCAGCAATTATGACTAATGAATTAAAAGAAGCTGAAAAATTCTTGTCTTATGTGGGTTCTGATTGTGGAATTGCAAATGTAAACATCGGAACTTCTGGTGCGGAAATTGGTGGCGCTTTTGGTGGAGAAAAAGAAACTGGTGGCGGACGCGAATCTGGTTCTGACGCTTGGAAAGTATACATGAGAAGACAAACAAATACAATCAATTATTCTGACGAATTGCCGTTAGCGCAAGGAATTAAATTCGATTTATAGAGATCGAATATTAAATTTATATTTAAAACCCCAACTCAATTGAGTTGGGTTTTTTGTTTTGAGAATCTAATTAAACTATTATGTCTATTTTTATCTAAACAAAAAGAAAAAAATCATGAAAAAAATTATTTATTTCTGTATTGTTATTGGTATGATTTCATGCAAATCAGAAAAAACATACAATGTTGGACAAATTATAACCTCTAAAGGTGAAATCTTAATTTGGCTACATGAAGAAACACCAAAACACAAAGCAAGTTTTACACAATTAGCAAATGATGGTTATTGGGATACTTATACCTTTAATCGTGTAATACCAAATTTTGTTGCTCAAGCTGGTTGCCCAGATACACCAGAAGGTTTTAACGATCCAGAATATTTATTAGAACCCGAGTTTAATAAAAAGTTGCGTCATGTATATGGTGCTGTTGGTGCTGGTCGTGATGATAACCCAAAAATGCTTTCTGCTAGATGCCAATTTTATATTGTTCAAAATAAAAATGGTTTAAGTAGATTAGATGACAAATACACCATTTTTGGAAAAGTTATTAAAGGTATGGATGTTGTAAATACAATAACAAATATAGAACGCGATTCTACCAATAAACCACTTACAGATATTTCGCTAGATGTAAATATGATTAAAATAAAAGCATCTGAGTTAGAAAAAATATATCCAGAAGGCGTACAAATAAAATAATTATGAAGATTAAACCAAGTTAAAAAAAAATAGTCTAAGCGTAGATGTTCCAGGTAAAAAAATAATTTATTCGTATAACTGGTAGTCAAAAAAAAATTAAAAACTAAAAACAAGTATAAAATGAAAGCAAAACACTTCGTAATTACAATCCTATTTTTTATTGGAGCATTAACAACAGTTCAGGCTCAAAGAGGTGAGCGCCCAGATCCAAAAGTACAAGCAAAAACAAATGCAGATACTTGGCAAAAAGAATTTGGTTTGTCTGATGACCAAAGAACAAAAGTGTATGATCTTCTTATAAAGTCTGCAGAAGACAGAACTAAGAAAATGACTGAATTAAGATCGAGTGGGGATAGAGAAGGAATGCGTGAAGCTTTTACAAAACTTCAAGCAGAAACAGACAAAGGATTGAAAGCAATATTTACTGACGCTCAATGGATAAAGTATGAAAATTGGAAAAAAGAAAACCCTCCAAGAAGAAGAAGTAGAGGAGGAAATTAACAACCTCAGCAAATAGCAAAAAACCAACTCAAATGAGTTGGTTTTTTTATTTTGTTAAACTTGACTTTCTTAAAAAAACCGCTAACTTCGTTTAACGTCTGATAAAATGAATTAAAACTCACGTTATCATTATAGTTGTGCCTAATTAAACAAACACCTGAAATTTGGACGAAATAATTATAGATTGGAATTTGATTTTTGATGTTTTGCAAAATATAGCAATAATAATTGCTTCTTCTGTTGCTATATATGGAATCAACTCTTGGAGACGAGAAGCAAAATGGAAAAGAAAATATGAATTAGCAGAAGAAGTTTTGGCTAGCTTATATGAATCACATCACGCCATAAAAGTGATTAGAAGTCCTATTGGATTTGGAAATGAAGGTTCATCTAGAGAGAAAAACGAAAATGAAACACCACAAGAAACTGAGATATACAACCAGGCATATGTTTCCAGAGAGAGATTTGAAAGAAATAGAAAACCTTTAGAAAAGTTACATACTTTAAAATATAGATTCATAGCTCTTCACGGAAAGGAATTTGAAGAACATTTTGACAAATTTAGTCAGACAATGAATAAAATATTCTTTGCATCGGACCAAATTGCAATGGTAAAACTTGGTCAATACGGAGAGGATAAAAAATTAATTGGAGAAATTTTAAAAGAAAGCAGAGCTAATTTATATGCTCGAATTCAAGGAGACGATGAAATTGAAAAGGAATTACAAGAAGCAATGAAAGTTATAGAAAATAAATGTCGTTCAATCATAGGAAAAAATAACTAGGCACAACAATGTATAACTAAAATTGCTTAATTCAATAAAATATAATGTTACTTAATCAAAAAAATATTAATTTTAAACATCGAAAAATCTCCGATTTTTAAGTCGCACAAATCTTTTAAAATCCCGTTAAACGAACCTTACTAATTATACTTCACCTTTCTTAAAACACGCATCGCTTCTTTGTATTTAATATACGTAGTTTTATCTGCAATATTTTTAATGTATTCTTTTGCTTTTCGTAATTGAGTTGGCGCGTCTAAATATCCGTGTAAATAGCAAATTAAATAATTGGTTGGCAATCTAAAAACATCTTCGTGCTCGGTAACAGAAAGTGCTTGTTTTGCAATTATCTTTTTTACAATTGCATTGTTGTTTTGATAAATATGATTAATAATTGTTGTATCAAAAGCTGGTGGTTTAAACAATAGTTCGTTTACAAGATCGTGTTTGCCGTTCTCTTTAAAATGAATAATCGTTTTTTCTAACGGATAATGAATTTCTTTTTTATCGATTCCTAATAAAATATATTCTGTAATAATAAATGAGTGCGAATTGTAACTAATTTGAACTTCGTCTAAGGCAGAAAAAAACAACTGAACTTGTTCGTTTATCAATTCGATATCAACTCTAGAAAAAAATTCCTCTCCGTTTATAATCGATTTTTTTCCAGCCCAACACAACACAAACTGCTCGTTAAAAACTTTGTACTGCGGATTGTATTCCTTTTTATGATTATTGATGAAATCAAAAACTCCGTTTAGTGTTAACTCAATATTATTGCTGGCGTTTTTCTCAATTGCCTCAACAATTTCTTGATTGGTGTTTTTAAGTTCAAAACCTCCTTTTGATGACATCGAATTACTTCCGCGTCTAAAAAAAACGGAACCTTGTTTGTATTTCCAAGCATTTTTTGAGAGTGATGTAATGTTATTATTTGGCAAAACAGTAACCAATCCAATTACTTTATGACGCGGTAATGTTGGAAACGGAACATTTTCGTACTGTATTTTTGGCGGGTTTGTTAAATAGGCATTCGCAAGGTTTTGGATTTTGCTGTCATCAAAAAAATCAACACCAATAATTTTATTTTCTTCGTCTTCTATGCCAATAACAATATAAGAATTGTTTGTTGGATTTGAATTTGACAAGGCACAAATGTGTTTTATAAATTTTGCTTTTCCTTCTTTATTATGCAATGATAATTTTTGCTTTTTATCATAAAAACTATTCTCATCATTATGAGAAAGTAAGTTTTTAATTAAAAGGCGTTTGTTTATCATTTAAAAAATATAAAAACATGCATTAAAAAATCCCAATTCTAATAAGGTTTGGCATACAGTTTGACTAATTTATATCGAAACACTAAAAATGTAATTAATTATGAAAATTAAGAATTTTATTTTAAGTTTAGTAATAATAGTGGCTTTTAACTTTACAAGTTGCTCTAAAAGTGGTGAAAGTACCTCTACCGTTAAAATAAATTTAGTAGATGCTCCTGGAAAGTATGAAAAAGTATTAGTTAATATCATTGATCTACAGTATAACAGAAGTGATGATAATGCTGGTTGGATAAGTTTTAATGGATTTATTCCTCCCACAACAAATGATCCTTTTAACCGTATAGATCTTACCGAACTAATTGCTGGCACTTCTTTAGTGTTAACAAATGAAGATGTTGAGTCTGGAGCACTAAAACACATTAGATTGGTTTTAGGCGATAATAATGCTTTAGTGTTTGAAGGAGGAACTCAAGAAGTAGCTCTTTCAACACCTAGTGCGCAACAATCTGGTTTAAAAATTAATGTTAATACTAATTTAGAGCCTGGTTTTTCTTATAACTTTATTTTAGATTGGGATGTGCAAAAATCTATTGTAGAAGCAGGTGGTTCTGGAACATATAATCTAAAACCTGTAATTAGAATGATTGCTGAGGTCAATTCTGGAACAATTGAAGGTAGAATAGCAGATACAGACGAAACAACAACTAATCTTATGCCAATTGCAAATGCAGTTGTAACAGTATATAATGATTCTGACACTTCTTTTGTAACAGCAATAAGCTCTACGTATACAAATAAAGATGGGAACTTTAGTTTAAAAGGATTAGCTAAAGGAAGCTATAAATTAAAAGTTGAAAAAGACGGATATACTACATATACATCTACTAGTTCTATATCTGTGGTAGTGGGCGAAAAGACAAATTTAGAAACTATTTCAATGTCTAAATCATCTTAGATTTTTTGGCTTATTAACACTTACTAAAAGGAGGTTCTTATCGAACCTCTTTTTTTATTGTTGTTGCACTTGCTTGTGCTGTTGGATACACAATTAAATCTTCAATATTCACATGATAAGGTCTTGTAATTACAAAGTGAATTATGTCTGCAATATCTTCTGATTGTAACGCCTTATAGCCAGCATACACTGATTTTGCCTTCTCTGTATCGCCTTTAAAGCGAACTTCAGAAAATTCTGTTTCAACAGCTCCTGGGTGAATTGCACAAACACGAATGTTGTGTTTGTTTAAATCGATTCGCATTCCTTTATTTAACGCATTTACAGCGTGTTTAGAAGCGCAATACACATTTCCGTTTGGATAGACTTCTTTTCCTGCAATAGAGCCAATATTTACAATAAATCCGCTGTTTTTTGCAGTCATTTTAGGAATGATCGCTTTAGAAACATATAATAACCCTTTTACATTAATGTCTAACATGGCATCCCAATCATCCGTATCGCCATCTTGAATGCTACTTAATCCGTGAGCGTTACCAGCGTTATTGATTAAAATATCAACATCACTAAAGTTTTCTGGCAAAGAATTGATTGCCAAAAAAACGTCTTCTTTATTTCTAACATCAAATTGCAATGTTGTTACATCAGTTAGTATTCCTAATTCTTTTTGAAGTTCTTCTAATCGTTCTTTTCTTCTTCCACAAAGAATTAAACGGATTTGATTCTTAGCAAACAGTTCTGCGGTAGCTTTTCCGATTCCGGATGTTGCTCCTGTAATAAATGCAGTTAAACTCATTGATTTTATTTTTATTAAAGATATAAAGATACTTGAGTTGAATTGAAAATCAAAAATAAAAGACATGAAAAAACCGCTCTACCTCTAGAGCGGTTTCCTTTAGTTGGTTGTTTAACCAACCAACTAAAAATCAACTAACCAAACTTTATTTTAAATGTCTTCTAACTTTCGTTTCTCTTTGTATCTTAGTTCGTTTTCTACCGTTGTTCCTTACATTTGATTTTGCTTTTCCTCCTTTTAAGAATTGTATAAAACCTCTTCCCTTAAATTTATAAGTTGTTTGCGAACTTACATGGTATAAACGTATCTTATTATCATTAATAACGCTTAATTCGAATTCTTCATTATCTCCGCTGTCATAATTAAGTGTTAAAATCTTTAGGTCGTTATAATTCTGTACATCGTATATATTATAACTCCCTACAAAACTCCAATTAATAATATCAATATTTGTGCCAAAAGGATCTTTTGACGAATAGAATGTTGTGTTATTTTCTGGTGTAAATTGTAAGAATGTTTCTTCATCAAAAGGGTTTATTGCTCCTGAATTACTTGTGCTTGTTTTTTCCCAAGCAACATATTCTTGCAGAAAATATTCGATGTTTTCATAAAACAACCTATCATAATCAAAATTATTTCTTTGATAACCAACCAAATAATAGGAAACATTATTATATGTATCTTCTATTCTGATTTCATTTGCAGAAATTTGAAATACATCAAAATCGTACGCTCCGTCTAAAGAATGATCTATTTCTAAATATCCATTATAGGTGTTATAATTTCCAACTTTAATTCCCAAACCATCTCCTGTAAGTCCAATATCTACAATATTGTTGTTTGCATAAAATTGTCCGTTAAAAAACGAAACTGTAAATGCTTTTGATAAAAAAGGAACATCTCCAGTTCCTGTAGTTTTATGATAATCTACATACCATAAATCGTATTCTGACAATACTTCTTCTAGCGGAATTTCGTAGCTATATTCATCATTTAAAAATTTACATGATGTAAATACAAACCCAGTAATAAAAAATATCAAAAGTAGTTTTGCTGATTTCATAAGCATCAATTTTATGGTTATGTTATGGTAATTTCAAATTACGTGCCAAAAAGAAAAGGCAACCATTTTGGTTGCCTTTTCTTTTTAAATTGAGTCTTCTTATTGGTAAAAAGCGCTTTCTGTTTTTTTTATTTTTGACACTTTATAATAGTAGCTTTTTTTACCAACCATATATTTTATTACAGCTTCGTTTGGCTCTAATTTAAATGGAATTGTTGGTGATGTTATTCTTGGGGGTTTCATTCTAGGTGGTATTTCTCCTTCTCTAACAGATACAGTTCGGGTGACATATATTACCTTCCTAGAAGTACTTACATTTACAACTAAGTATTCTTTTCCGTTTCTGTTTTCTATCCTAGGATTGTTTTTTCTATTTCTAAAATATATGCTTCTAATGGTTATCGCTGAATTAGTTTCAATTCCAATAATCAAATTGGTTCCGCTAACATCTGGCTGGCCTCCAACCCAGTCGTGGTAATTTGCTCCCATTATTTTAAATGGTGCATTTTCTGTTAATTTTATTGTGCTACAATTAGAAAAACTAACAATTACACATATTAGAAAAAGTAATTTTATTGATTTCATATTATCTTTTTTATATCTTAATTCAATTGTTATGCCAATTTACACAAAAAAAGAGCTTATCAATTTTGATTAGCTCTTTATAGATACTAATATATATTTCTCTTAATTATTTAGAGCTTCAGCCCCTCCAACAATTTCAAGAATTTCGTTTGTAATTGCAGCTTGACGAGCTTTATTATATGTCAATAATAAATCATCACGTAAATCTGTAGCATTGTCTGTTGCTTTATGCATTGCGGTCATACGAGCGCCATGTTCTGCAGCAAAACTATCTCTAATAGATTTATACAATTGTGTTTTTAAAGATTTCGGAATCAATTCTAAAACAATTTCTTCTTTAGATGGTTCAAAAATGTAATCTAAATTAGCATTAACATTTTCTCCTTCTACAGGTTTTATTGGTAAAAATTGTTCTACTGTTGGAATTTGTGTTGCAGCATTTTTAAATCTATTGTAAACAACCTCTATTTTATCATAGCTCCCATCAACAAATAAACTCATTAACTTCTCTGCAATTACAGCAACATTATCAAAAGTTAAATCATCAAAAATATCGTTGTTATTTTCGATAACGTTATATGTTTTTGATAAAATTCCATGTCCTTTTTTACCAATAGTAAGTAAATCTACAGTACAATTATTATAATTCTGCTCAATCGTCTTAAGTGTTTCTTTAACTACGTAAGAATTAAATCCGCCACATAATCCTCTATTAGAGGTAATTACAACGATTAACACTTTAGAAACTTCTTTCTGATTAGAATATGCACCACCAGCATCACTCTCTAAAGTAGCGCTTAAGCTTTGTAATAATTCGGTTAACTTAGATGAATATGGACGCATTGCAGTAATTGCATCTTGCGCTTTTTTCAACTTAGCAGCAGATACCATTTTCATGGCACTAGTAATCTGCATGGTAGAACCAATCGATGTTATCCTATTACGTATTTCTTTTAAGTTTGCCATTCTATATTATTTGAATGATGAAGTTTTTACTTTCATAAAAACAACAACTATATTAAGCTTAATATTTGCTTGAAATCTCTTTTGCAGCGTTTTCTAACGTAGCAATAACTTCGTCAGTTAATTTTCCTGCTTTTATCGTATCTAAAACATCTCTATGCTTAGCGTTTAGATAAGAAATATAATCTGCTTCAAACTCTTTCACCTTATTTACAGGGACTTTACTTAACAAGTTTTTAGAACCTGCATAAATAATTGCAACCTGATCTTCTACTGAATAAGGATCATTTTGTGCTTGTTTTAAAATTTCAACATTACGTTGTCCTTTAGAAATCACACTCATTGTTGCTGCATCTAAATCAGAACCAAACTTTGCAAACGCTTCTAATTCACGATATGCTGCTTGATCTAATTTTAATGTTCCAGATACTTTTTTCATTGATTTAATCTGTGCGTTACCACCAACACGAGATACAGAAATACCTACGTTAATTGCTGGACGAACACCAGAGTTAAATAAGTCTCCATCTAAGAAAATTTGTCCATCTGTAATCGAAATTACGTTTGTTGGAATATATGCTGAAACGTCACCTGCTTGTGTTTCAATAATTGGCAATGCAGTTAAAGAACCTCCACCTTTTACAATTCCTTTTAAAGAATCTGGTAAATCGTTCATTTCACTTGCAATTTTGTCGTCATTAATCACTTTTGCAGCACGTTCTAATAATCTTGAGTGTAAGTAAAATACATCTCCAGGGTACGCCTCACGTCCCGGAGGTCTTCTTAATAATAAAGAAATCTCACGGTATGCAACAGCCTGTTTAGATAAATCATCATAAATAATTAAAGCTGGTCTTCCAGAATCTCTAAAATATTCTCCAATTGCTGCTCCAGCAAACGGTGCATACACTTGCATTGCTGCAGGATCTGATGCATTTGCTGCTACAATTGTTGTATAAGACATCGCCCCTTTTTCTTCTAACATATTTGCAATTGCTGCAACTGTAGAAGCTTTTTGACCGATAGCAACATAAATACAATATACTGGCTCTCCAGCATCAAAAAATTCTTTTTGATTTAAAATAGTATCTAAAGCAACAGTAGATTTTCCTGTTTGACGGTCTCCAATGATTAACTCACGTTGTCCACGTCCAACTGGAATCATTGCGTCAATAGATTTAATTCCTGTTTGTAATGGTTCAGTTACAGGTTCTCTATAAATAACTCCAGGAGCTCTACGCTCTAAAGGCATTTCATAGGTTTTACCTTCAATGGGTCCTTTACCATCAATAGGGTTTCCTAAAGTATCAACTACACGTCCAACAACGCCTTCTCCCGCTTTTAAAGAAGCAATTCTTTCTGTTCTTTTTACTACAGAACCTTCTACAACTGATGTTGGATCTCCTAATAATACAACTCCAACATTGTCTTCTTCAAGGTTTAATACAATTCCTTCTAATCCACTTTCGAATTCTACTAATTCTCCGTATTGAACATTAGATAATCCATAAACACGAGCAATACCATCACCTACTTGTAATACAGTACCTACTTCGTTTAACGAAGCTTTTGCTTCGAAATTTGTTAATTGTTGCTTTAATATTGCTGAAACTTCAGCTGGTTTAATTGTCGCCATCTTTTTTAATTTGATGTATAATTAAATTTTTGGAATATAATGACTGTTGTCAAATTCCTTTCTTAATTCACTAAAATTGTTTGAGAGACTTGCGTCATATTGCATATCTCCAACACGTAAAATAAATCCTCCAATAATTTTTGGATCTACTCTGTTTTCTATACTTGTTTTATTCCCAGTAAGTTCAATTACTTTCTTTAAAATTTGTGCTTCTAAATCGGTTGTTAAAGGAACAGCAGTTGTAACAATAGCTGTATCTTTCAATTTTAAGAAGTTATAAATAATGGTATATTGTTGTGCTATTTGCCCTAACATTACCATCCGTTTATTATCATCTAGTAAATGAAATAACCCTAAAGAAAGAGCATTTATTTTTCCAGTAAAAAGAGCTTCTAAAACGTTCCTTTTATTTGATGATTTGATAATAGGACTTTTTAACATTGTTTGTAAATCATCGCTATGATCAATGGTTTCGTAAATAAGTAACATGTCATTATTTACTTCACCTTCTAGGTTTGACTCCTTTGCTAAGTTTAAAATAGCTCTTGCGTAACGTAATGCTGCTCTTGCTCCTTTCATACTATTATTAGGTTAAGGTAACGTCTTTAAGCATTCCTTCTACCAATTTAATTTGATCCTCTTGAGAAGCTAATTCTTTTTTAAGTATAACTTCTGCAATAACCATTGATAAATCTCCTACTTCTTTTTTCAAATGTGCTAAAGCTGCTTGTTTTTCTTGTTCTATAGCAACTACCGCACTATCAATCATCTTAGCTGCTTGTTCTTTTGCATTTTCTTTCGCTTCTGAAATCATTTTTTCTCTAATTTCACGAGCTTCTTTTAACATTGCATCTCTTTCTGCTCTTGCTTCTTTAACAAGAACTTCATTATCTGCAGTTAAGTTTTGCATTTCTTTTTTTGCGTTTTCTGCAGACTCTAAGGCTTTTTTAATTCCTTCTTCTCTATCATTAACAGCATTTAAAATAGGTTTCCATGCAAACTTTTTTAACAAAAGAACCAATGCAACAAACAGTATTGTTTGCCAGAAGAATAACCCTAAAGAAAATTCACTTAATAACTTATCCATAATATATCTTAATTAAAAATTTTGTTTAATTATTAAAAGCAGCTACAACCAACCGTTGTAGCTGCTTTATTTAGTTTTAGCTTACTGCGAATAACGCAGCAAATCCAATACCTTCAATTAAAGCTGCAGCAATAAGCATTGCAGTCTGAATTTTACCTGTCGCTTCTGGTTGACGAGCAATAGCTTCCATTGCTTTTCCACCAATTTGACCGATACCAATACCAGCTCCAATAACTACTAATCCTGCACCTACGATGTTTGGAATTACCATAATATATTTATTTTAAAATTAAACATTCAAACTAAAAATTAACTTCTACTAATGCTCATCATGTTCTTCTACCGCTGAGCCAAAATACAAGGCCGATAACATTGTAAAAATATAGGCTTGTAAAGCTGCTACTAACAACTCTAAAATCCCTAATACAAATGCTAACATAAACGAAAGTGAACTTCCTAGCCAATTATTAAAAATAAACATCATTCCAATGATACTCATTAATACAATATGTCCTGCAGTTATATTTGCATACAAACGTATCATTAATGAAAAAGGTTTAATGATTGTTCCTAATAACTCAATAGGAGCTAATATTATTTTCATTGGAATTGGCACTCCTGGCATCCAGAAAATGTGCTTCCAATAATCTTTTTTGGCTGTAAAAGTTGTAATAATGTATGTAAATATCGCCAAACAAAAAGTTACAGCTATGTTATTTGTGATATTAACTCCAATTGGAGTTAGTCCAAATAAATTTACAATCCACACAAAGAAAAAGATGGTTAAAAGATAGCTCATGTATCTCTTATAATTCTTTTCTCCAATATTTGGTTTCGCAATATCATCACGAATATACAAAACAATAGGCTCTAATAATCTTCCCATTCCTGTTGGCATTCCGTTATTTTTTTGATATGATTTTGCCATTCTTTTAAACATGAAAAACATGATTAAAAACACCACAAAAATCATGACCACATTTTTAGTGATCGAAAAATCTAAGGGTTTTGTATTTGTTGGATGATGTTCTGCATCATAAGTGATGGTTCCTTCAGCATCCGTTTTATAAATTTTATTGTGCTCAATTTTGTAGTAATTTCCATCAACTTCAGCTAAAGTTTCTCCGTGATGAAATTTAGAAGATAAAAAGACTTTTAATCCATTGTCCCATAAAATAATAGGTAAAGGAGCTCCAATATGGACTTTTTCATTATGATCATTGGTGTAAGAATACAATCCAAAATCATATGAGTCTAAAATGTGGTGATTAATATATTCTTTAATCGTAGTTTTTAAATCCTTTTCTTGTTTAGGTGCATTTATTACGTCTGTGCTTTCATTGTGTTGAGCCACAGAAACAAACGAAACTAAAAAAAGCAAAAACGCAATCTTTTTTATTGAAAATTTTCTTCTCATATCACTCGGATAATAGTGTCTTTAAAATCGGTGCAAATGTAGGTTTTTCTGTTTGTATTTAAAAATTATTTACACTTTTATTTTTGTAGATAAAACAAGTGTGTTTTTAATCTTTTTTTTCAGAGGAATTTAAAAGATGAATGAGCGATTTAATTTCTAGAATTAAACATACTAAATAAGGAACAAAGAAAGTAATAAACTCTTGTTTTGAGCTTCCCGAATTTTTGTTGTAATTCGGGTAAAAAAAGATAAAAAAGACCGTAAATTTAAAAAGGCTTCCGTACATAAAAATATAGCCTAAATAAGCAATTGCTTTTTTACTAAAAAACAACATTGCTATAAAAATTAGTATTGCCAGCAAAAAATTAACACTGTATGTCAGTATTATTTGGTGCTCAAAAAGGGGTTTTTTTATAACAAGTAAAATAGTTAAGTGAATAGCAAGAACAAATGCTAAATACAGCATTGTTTTAGAAACAAAAGCAATAATTAGGTTGTTTGGTTTAAGAATCTTCTTCATTGATTTTTTTCAATTGAACCAAAAGGCTTACCAAAGAGCCTACAAATCCAATAATGATAAATAAAAAGGTGAAATATCTTTTTTCGAATTGATAATGAGCGTCTATTTTTTTTCCAAAATAAGCTGCAACATAAATGGTAATGCCCATTTGCAATCCAACTCCTGTAAGTCTAATAAACTTATTAAGCGGTTTTTTCTTCGGAAGTTGATTTTTGTTCATTTGCGTTTAGCTCTTTTAAAGCTCCTTTCATTGTACAAGATGCGTTAAACGCGGCTCCTGGCTCTACAGATAACTTTCCTAAAATTACTTCTCCTTTAATTGATGCCGTTCCTTTTATCGTTAGCATTTTATTTACTTTTAATTCTCCAGAAAATTTCCCTTCAATATCTGCGTTATCGCAAAAAACTTTTCCCGAAACCGATCCTTCTAAGCCAATAATTACTCGTCCTTTTGTTTCTAATGTTCCCTCTAAAATTCCATCTATTCTAAAATCTCCTTCAGAACTTAAATCGCCAACAATCTTCGTGTTTTTGGCTAAAATATTTCTTTCCATTGTATTTGGTTTCTTCTGGTTACTTTCTTTACTAAACATCGGGGAATGTTTTAATTTAACTGTTTAATGATTTCTTTTGCTCGTTGCCCTTCTTTGGTATTTCCGTAATTAAACGACACATATTCTAATGCTTTTTTATACGTTTCTTTTGATTGATATTTACCAATCGCCATAGCTTTAAGCAATTCAAATTTAGCAATTAAATTTGAATCTTTAATTTCTGGCGCTAATTCTATGATTTGAGAAACCACATCCGCAAATTTATCCTCCTTATAGATATAATACAATTCTTTATAAATTGCCTCTGTTTGATCTATCTTTTTGTCGTCTTGTTTTTGAGGTTTGTTCTGTAATATTTCAGCATATCTAGAAGTTGGATATTCCTTAATTATTAACGCTTTATACTCTTCTGCTT
Source organism: Polaribacter huanghezhanensis (assembly GCF_030444335.1). Taxonomy (NCBI): domain Bacteria; kingdom Pseudomonadati; phylum Bacteroidota; class Flavobacteriia; order Flavobacteriales; family Flavobacteriaceae; genus Polaribacter; species Polaribacter huanghezhanensis. Next base: position 802,276 of record NZ_CP128595.1, read on the forward strand.
TGCTGCTTTTTACCCCTAAATATAATTGATACAAGTGATATTTTGTTGGCAATAACAACATTTTATCTGGTTTCTCTTTTAGCAACCTTTCTAGTCTAGAAATTGCTAAATCTATATTTTTAAATTGCTCTTTATAAATAATTCCGGTTTGATACAAGGCTTCGTTTCTATTATAAATTAAAGAATCAATGGCTGATTTTGTTTGAGGCAATGCGTCTAAATACGTCTTTAAATTATATTTTTCCAACGAAACTGTTGCTACTTTTTTTATTGAATCTTTTGTAACTTTTACTTGTTGTTGTTTGTCAGAAATTCTCCAATTATCTTCTAAGGGTCTGTTTCCCCAAATTTTTTCAAATTCGCTTTTACCAAAATTTAAAGATTGTGCATTGTAAAAATACCATTTGCCTTTTTTAGTTGATTTTATTGAAGAACCTCCACTAAACGAACTTCCAAAAGAAATGTTTTTCAATTGTTCTTTTGCTGCTTTTTCATCTGCTTTTTTAAGCTTTTCTATATGTTCTTTAAAAAAGGTAATTTGTTCTATTTTAGATAAATCAGCAATCTTTAAAATACTGTCATTGGTTTTTAATGTTGTTTCGAATGCCGTTAAAGCCGCCAAATTTTTATGCTTTCTTCTAATTTGTCTAATTCGTTTCTCTGTGCTGTTTTTTGAAATCTGAATTACACTATCATAATACGCACTTGCCTGCACAAACAAAGAATAATCAAACGAAATATTTCCTAACTTTTCGTAGGTGTAGGTTTTCTGTATAACATCTCCGTTTGGAATTCTAAGCGATGTTTTAAAGTCTTTTAACGCTATGTGTAAGCTGTCTCTTTTTTCTTCTAACAATCCTTTTTGGTAATACAATGCGTCTAAATAGTTTCTATTTTCTCTATCTTCTATAAGTGTTTTAAACTTTGTAATTAACGTAGAAACCAAAGAATCTTTTCTGGTTGCTTTTGCCAAATCTATATTGGCATAAATTTTAAATTTATACGGTGCTTTTTTAAAATTTATTAATTTCTGAAAAACAATTGCGGCAGAATCTTTTTTGTTTTCTGAACTGTAAATTTGCCCCAACACAAACATATTTCTTGCTGCTTGTTCTACATTTACTTGCGTTGCTGTTGCCAATGTTAATTGCATAATTGCACGCTGAATACTATCTGTTTTAACATAGGCCATCGCCAAAGCTGTGTGCGCTTCTTCTTTAATTCTTGGCTCTAATTCTTTGTTTTTTAAAACAATTTTTAATGTTTCTATTGCAAATTTATCATTGTCTAATCTGATATTTGTTTTTGCTCTCCAAATTCTAGTTTCATCAATTAAATCTGCATACGGATAGTTCATAATTACATAATTAAAGGCTTCTATTGCCGGGATAAATCGCTGTGTATAATACCTCGATTTTCCTAATAATAGATACGCATCATCTATTTGATTATTGCGTTCTCGTCCGCCAATATTCATAGAATGTAACTGAATTGCTTTTACCGCTTTTTCTTCTGCTTTATCAAACGTTGTGAGTTCTTTTTCTTCTTTAGTATTAGCATCTGCAAATCCAGGATTTCCACCAAAAGAAGCAATGGCCGTTGATTTTTCTTTAAAGGTAATTGGTTCTATAGAAAGTTGTTTCCAGAAATTATCTTTATGTTGTTGGTTAATTTGATCTAGTCCTTCTTGAAAAGCCAAATTTCCATTATATAAAATATTGTATTTGGTGGTAATAGAATTGTACTTTCTATTTGCAAAAGCATCTTTTTTTGTACTACAAGAAAAAAAAGCCACGCTGGCAATCAAAAAAAGTACTATTGCGTTTTTGTTACTCATAAAATAGATTCAAAATCAAAACTTAAAAAAGCTCCTATTCACAAACATATTTTCTGTAAAAATATTGTGAATAGAAGCTGTAAAAATAAGAATAATTATTGTCAATAAGATTAAATATAATTTCGTCTATTATTTTGAAAAACTAAATGCCTTCTTGTAACCAAATTGTATTGAAGAATAATTATTTTCTCCTTTTATAACTCTTTTAGTGTTTAACCTTAAGAAAAAGGCAGAGTTTTGATCTTTAGGATTATAAAAATATATTTCAGAATTAAACCCCAGCAAATGAAATGAACTTTCTTGTTTTAAAGAGTTAATAATGTGCTTGTTTTTTACTTCACTGTAAGACATTCCTAAATTTAAACCAAAACTTTTAGTTCTTCTTAAATTTAAATTTAATCCTGAGCCCATTTGATAAGTGTTTACTTTTATTTTTTCATTAACTAATCCTACTTCAGTCATGTTAAATTCGTATAAAAAGGGAATTGAAAAAGCAAATGGGAACTCTTTACTAGATTTTATTTGAAGTACATTTAATTCAAACCCAGCCTTTATAAAAGCGTTTCGTATTAAATGAAGTTTGTTCTTTATTTCAAAAGTAGTCGCTGTTATTGTATCTGTTAAAATAGCCCTATCTTGTTTATCAAACCGAGAATAATTAAAATACGGTTTTATCTCTTTAAAAAAGATCCATTCAAAACCAAAAGCAATTGGAGAAGGAGAAATTTTAATTGTTGAAGAAGCCTCAAAGTTTATAATTCCGTTAGATTCTTCATCTAGTAAACCTAATAAATCAGTATAAATTCTAAAATCTAAAATAGATTTTAGATTTCTTTTTAAAAATAATGACTTGGTAGTTTCAGTTTTTCCAATTTCTACCAAAGCGTTTTCGGGAAAATAATTTAATCCTGTTTTTGACGTATAATCTAACACATCTTTAACTCTAACAAAACTACCACTACCGTTTGTTTCAAATAGCTTATGTGATGTGAATTTTCTAAATCTCACAATCGAGATTGAAGTGTTATTTGTGAATTTTCTTACCTCGTTATTATTCTTGTGCTTAAGAGTAACAACTAAATCGATTATTAAACCCTCAAAAACATCTATCGTTATCTTTTCTATGTCCCAGGCATTTTTTTCTTTATCTAATAAAACTTTACTCTTTTTTCTTAATATGCCAAGTTTCTTATTATCAATACTTCCAAAGTCTTTCTTTAACTTCTTAACCTTTCTCTTTATAATTTTTTCCTTTTCTTTATAAAGTGAATCTGTTTTTGTTTGAAACTCTACTAGTGTTAATTTATTCTTATTATAAGTATCAATTATATTTTCAATTTCACCATCAATTTTTTTTATTTCTACTAAAGTTAATGCTTTTGCAACAAGTAAAACTTTTTTAGAATCGTAAACAAAATCTTTTTTTATACTATCAATTACAATCGAATTAAGCAAGATAACTTCTTTTCTAAGAGAATCTAAATGTTCTTTCTTTTTATACTTTTCTCCTTCTTTTTTAGTAAATATCCTAACTTTAGACTGAACCTTTGAAAAGAATCCGATTTCTATAGAATCTTCGTCATCTAAGTTTTTTTTAACCTCGTCTTTAATTAGTCCCTTTAAAGAATCTAGCTTGATGTTTGTCGTAATATTTTTGTTTTCTTGTGAATTGATGAAGTTAGGTAATAATAGAATTATTCCTAAAAGGTAAATTTGATTTTTCATAATAGCTTGTTTTCATCAAATTTAATAAAAAAAGCGCAAACCATTAAGTATGCGCCAATAATTTACTCATTACTAGGTGTTTATATACTCGTTTTACACCGAAAAATAGCTTTCTAATTCTTTTAGTGTTTCTGCAGATGTTTTTATGTCTTTTACCACGTTTCCTTTGTCTAAAACAACGATGCGCTCGCACACTTCTGTAACATGACTTAAATCGTGACTAGAAACCAACACCGTAACTTCATTGTTATCTGTTAGTTCTTTTAACTTCTTTTTTAATCTGATTTGTGTTGTTGGATCTAAATTTGCAAAAGGCTCGTCTAAAATTACCACTTGCGGGTTTCCTAAAAGTGCCGCAACAATTCCTGCTTTTTTCTGATTACCTTTACTTAAATCTCTTAAATATTTCTTTTTCCCTAGAATTTCCCCATTAAAAATTTCTTCAAACTGACTTAAAAAGCTTGCAATATCTGCTTTGTTCATTCCGCGTAAATCGCCAATAAAATCAAAATATTCTTCTGGTGTTAAATAACCAATTAAAAAAGTTTCATCAATAAAAGAACCTGTAAAAGATTTCCAAGCTTCGCTTTTATTTACCACCACTTCGTGATTTATAACTTGGCCTGTTGTTGGTCTAATTAAATCCAATAGAATGTTAAAAAACGTTGTTTTTCCTGCTCCATTATTTCCAACCAATCCAAAACTTTGTCCTTTTGGGATTTCTAATTCTTCTATATTTAATACTTGTTCTGAACCGTATTTTTTGGTGATGTTTTTTGAGTGTATCATAATTTTTTGTGTCTTAATTTTGTTGGTTATGCTTTTTGATCGAATGCGTGAATGGCTGCATATTTTTCTTTAATATACTTTTTGGCAATCAAATTCATAAAATAATTTTTTGTTACCAATCCTAAAATTCCGAATCCTGCGATTGCAGCAATTCCGGCATTAAAGCCAAATGGCAAACTAAATGCGTAAAACAATCCGATAGGAATTATCATTACAGGAATTACAACAATAAATTGTTTTGCACTTGTTCCTTGCGTATTTCCAAATCCGCTTGCGTTTAAATCTATTTGTTTTCTATTAAAAGCTCCTGCAAATATTAAAATCAACGTGTTAATACCCATATTATAAAGCGCTCCAACGGCAATCATTAAATAAATGTTTAAACCAAAATAAATATAAGGTGTTGCTAAAATGAATAATGCAGCAGTAACTACAACCATTAAATACCATTTAGATTCTAAATACTTTCTGTAAGATACGTTTTGAGTCATCAGCATTTTGTAGTATGCACTTTCCCAAGCTGGAATAAATTGTCCGTAGTTTAAAACAAATCCGCCAGTAACAAATAGCGATGCAAAAATTAACATTCCTTCCATCTTTTCTTTATACATTGGATTTGTAAAAAAGATCAATCCATATAAAACAAATAAGAACGACATTAAGAAAACAGTTTTTGTTCTTTTATTTCTCCAAATTAATCTGATTTCGTTTTTAATAAACGGCGCCATTTCTCCAAATCGGTTTGCCCAAGATAAATCTGCCGTGTTTGCTTCTTTTACTTTTACTTTTACGGCATCATCTAAATACAGTTGCTTTCTTAATATTTTTTGATTGACACTGTATAAAATTGCCACCAATGCAACCGGAATAAGCATGTAAATTGGATTTTCATAGATTCCGTTGAAAATTGCCTGACTATGAACAGTGACATCATAAATGTTAAAATACTGAAGCGCAATTGTACCAATTAATAAAGTTCCTAAAACCGTTAAAGCAATAGTGTTTTTATTAATGATAAAGTTTAAAAAATTTGCAGACTGTGTTATCAAAATCATGCTAAATAGCCAACCTAAAACTCCAGAGGTATTGTAATTTTCTTTTATTAATACTACAGAAAACGGAATGTAAAAGAACAACGAAAAAAGGTTAAATGCAGAAAACATAGATTTTCCTAATACATAATGTACCAATTTGTTCTTTTTAATAGGAAGAACGAGTAATGGTTTTACATTCATTACCGGAAGTTTTTGCATTAAATACCTAAAGATTAAATCGCCAATTACGGCAAATAATAAAAAAGAATTTACTACTTGAAATGGATCTTGACCTGGCATTGTTTTTCTAATAATAAAAAAACTACCAACACCTAATGCTAAAAAGGAAACCATCATATACAAGGCAAAAAAGCCCATAATAATTTTTAATGCTATTCCTTTTTGCCAATATGATGAACGGAAATATTGTTTCCATTCTAATTTTAAAAATCGTTTAAACATAATTACTTGGTTAGTTGTTCTTGTTATAAGTGTCTTAAATGTAGTTTTTGTTACAAAAAATTAAATCATAAAATATTCTGGGTAGGTTTCCTTTAATAATTCTTCTGCTTTTGAAGGTATTACAACTAAAGAAATATAACCAATAATAAAAATCGCCGTATAAAATAACGCCAATAATAAACCCCAAATGATAGTTACATTGTTTAAATTACTTGTATGAATAAAAATTTGAAAAGTATATAAAGGAAAAACTGCGGCATTTGCAACTCCTTGACTAAAAATTAAACGCTCTAACATCCATGTTTTTCCATCTACTTTTTTTCGTTTCTTAAACCTTGATTTTAGTTGAATTCTTTTTATCATTCCAAAGACAAAATAGCATAAAATTATGCCTACAAAAATAAATTCTGAAACATTGGATCTAAATAATTGAAAAAGCAAAGAAAAAATAGCGAATGTGGCAACAATTTTTGGAAGCTGAAACCAATCTTTTGCAAACTGTAAAATAATTTTCCAGTATTTTTTTCCCATTGATTTTTGTTTCTGTTCAACAACCTCCATAAAACCAAAAACACCAAACTTTTTAAACGATACATCTCTTGCTTGTTCAAAGGTTAAAAGTGGCTGTGCCTCCCAAATTTGTTCAATATCATTTGCTAAATGATCTACCAATTCGGTTTGTACATCATAATGATATACAAAATGCTCTCTTGTAAATTTATAGAGTTGTTTTATGTGGTTTTCTGTTAATTTCATTTCGCTAACATTTTATGATTCTTAGAAACTTCTGTAAAATGTTTTTTATAAAAATGATGACAAGTGTATGTTATTGCCAAACCAGCACAAGAAAGCCCGACTAAAAGACCATTAATTTTACCCAATTTATCAAAATAATCGGTAACAATCTGAGCGATAATTAAAAATGAAATTCCTAGATATTGTGTTTTTAAAATAAACCGATATGTAGTTTGTTCTTTAGAACGCATTATTTTAAAAATGATAAAAACCATATAAATTAACGCTAATAATGTTGTGATTCTAAAAAAGGTGTTTACAAAAGACATCATGTTATCCGTAAAATCTACAGATATATTTTTAAAAATAATAAACGGTAAAAAATAAGACACAATGTATAATAGATAAAACGGTCTAAACTCTTTCACTGCTTTTCTTAGTACAATTTTTGAAGTAGAATATTGCAATCCTAAAAAAATGCTTGAAGAATTTCTAAAATGTCTGTTCCATTTTTGCTTTGTAAGTTCTAAAGCGCTATCAAAAGAAAAACCTTTGTTTAGTAAACGTTCTACATCTAGAATTATGTGATCTAGCAATTCTATTTTTAAGTCGATATAATCTACCTTATTATCCTTAATGTAGTTTTCGATCTCTTGTAGTTGTTGTTTTGTTAATTCCATATTACTCCAAACTAAGTTTAGGATTTACCAAATGCTGCATGGTTTTTAAAAACTCTTGCATTTCTGCAAGTTTATTGGCGGTCTCTTTGGTTCCGTGTTCGGTAAGTTTGTAATATTTACGCAACCGATTTCCAATTTTTGCAACCTCAACATCTAACAAACCATCGGCTTCTAATTTGTGTAACGCTGGATACAATGCTCCTTCAGTAATTTTTAATTCGCCTTTGGTAAGTTCTTTTACTTTTTGTGTAATTTCATACCCATACATTTTATCGTTCTGTGCCAACAACTTTAAAATGATGGTTTGTAAAGAGCCTTTAAATAGTTTTTGATTTCCCATAACACAAATATACATAATTTTCTTATGTATAAATTTCTTAGGTATTAATTTATAGAAACTCTAACAAGTAAATCGTTTTTTGTTTGTTATTTTTGTACTCTTAAATTTTATACATGTCTACATTTCATAAACTAACAGTACAAAAAATCGTTAAAGAAACAACAAATGCGGTTTCTGTACTTTTTGAAGTTCCTGCAGCGTTAAAGGATGCTTTTTCTTTTGTTGCTGGACAATATATTACCATCAAAAAAACAATAGACGAAAAAGAAATTAGAAGAGCATATTCTATTTGTTCATCGCCAAAAAGTAACGAATTAAAAGTGGCAATAAAAGCAGTTGAACATGGGTTATTTTCTGTTTTTGCAACCTCAAAATTAAAAGAAGGCGATGTGTTAGAAGTTGCAGAACCAGAGGGGAAATTCTTACTAAATCCAACAGCAAATAAAAACTATATTGCATTTGCCGCCGGAAGCGGAATTACACCCGTTTTATCAATGGTGAAAGCAGTTTTAGAAACTGAAAAATCTTCAACTTTTACACTAATTTACGGAAATAAATCTACCGAAAGCACCATTTTTAAAAACGAATTAGAAACACTTCTTGAAAAATACAATCCACAGTTTAACTTACATTATGTGTTTAGCAAAACCTTAAGCGGCGACAGCATTTTTGGAAGAATCGACAAAGGGAATACCAATTATTTTATCAAAAATAAATATAAAAACACTGTTTTTGATGCGGCTTTTATATGTGGTCCAGAAAAAATGATCAACACTGTTTCTGAAACATTACAAGAAAATAATTTTGACAAAGAAAATATCCTTTTTGAATTGTTTACAACGTCTGATGAAGAAAACAATATCAAAATTCCTGATGGAAAATCAGAAATTACCGTGTTGTTAGATGATGAAGAGACAACCTTTACAATGAATAAAACCGATGATATTTTAGCGGCTTCTTTACGCAATAATTTAGATGCGCCGTATTCTTGTCAAGGTGGAGTTTGTAGCAGTTGTTTGTGTAAAGTTACTGAAGGGAAAGCAATAATGACCAAAAACAGTATTTTAACGGATGGTGAAGTTGAAGAAGGATTCGTTTTGGCTTGTCAAGCACATCCAACAACTTCAAAAATTACCATCGATTTTGATGATATTTAAGCAGAAATTGTATCTTTAAAAAATGGATATCTACAACATAAAAAATGCAATAATTCTTGGATTCTTTCTTTCATTTATGATTGGTCCTGTCTTTTTTATGTTGATACAAACTAGTGTTTTAAAAGGTGCAAGAGCTGCAATTATGTTTAACGTTGGTGTAATTTTGGGCGACGTTTCGTTTATAATTATTGCGTATTTAGGAAGCAGGCATTTATTAGAACGAATTAAAGATGATCCGCGTTTGTTTTTTATTGGCGGATTAATTTTAATAATTTATGGATTGATAACCTATTTTGATAAATCGAACAAAAAGGAAGTAGAAAATACGCCCATCATAGAAATTCCTGTTAGTAATAATTACTTAAAATTATTATTTAAAGGGTTCTTTTTAAACTTTATTAATATTGGTGTTTTAGGTTTTTGGCTAGGCTTAATTGTTGTTATTGGCCCAATATTAGACATGAATCCAAATCATATTTTTTGGTACTTTACAACCATTATAATTAGTTATTTTATTACTGATTTAGGAAAAATTTTCTTAGCTAAAAAATTAAAAAAGAGACTAACAGCTAATGTTATCTATAAGATTAAAAAATCTATGGGAATTCTATTAATTATTTTTGGTGTTGGTTTAATGCTCAAAGGATTTATCCCAAAAGAGAAACTAAATTTAGATACCTTTATAGAAAAAGTTGAAAAATAAAAAAGCGAGGTTTTCACCTCGCTTTTTTATACTTTTTTAATCTTTTCTTATTTTAATGCTTCATACACATTATTATCTCTATCAATATCTGCCATTAATTGAGAAGGATCTATCTCTACTTTTTTAATTTCTTTATCCACAGTAAAAGTGTAGGTTGGGTGTGCCCAGCCCCAATCTGTTAATACTGTTGCTGTTGTTGGTTTATGACCCCGCATCATTAATAAAGGAATATTAAAGTTTTGTACAGACCCATCTGTATAAGTAACGGTTACATCTGTTGGCATTGGCATTTTTCCAATTCTTTTTAATGTAATGGTTTTTCCATCAACATTGTCTACCGCATAATCTATTCTATGTGTTGTTTCTGTCCATTCATTTAAATACCAATCTAATTCCAAACCAGAAACACGTTCAACTGTTCTTTTAATATCGTTTGGCGTTGGATGTTTAAAACTAAAATCAACAAAGTATTTCTTTAATGTTTTTGCCGTATTTTCTTCTCCAATAATATAATTTAATTGCGTTAAAAACATACCTCCCATTGTGTAAGACGCAATACTATATGCCATATTTAAATTATAGCGATCAGAATGTGTTGTTAACGGCTCTTGAAAACCACTTTTTACCAAATAAAAATATCCTCGATATCCTCCAGCAGACGGTTTTCCATCACCTCCACGCAATATTTTGTTAGACGCTAATCCAGAAATATATGTCGTAAAACCTTCATCCATCCAAGGATGTTTACTCTCATTACTTGCTAATAATTGTTGAAACCACGTATGTGCCAATTCATGAAAAATAGTTCCAACTGGACTTCTTTTTTCTCCTCCAGCTACAAAAGTACACATCGCATATTCCATTCCTCCGTCACCAGCTTGAATAACAGAATATTGTTTCCATGGATATTTTCCAATATTTTCACTGAAATATTCCATTGCTTTTGCTGTAGGTTCTTCAGCGGCTCTCCAATTCTTTATCACGTCTTCATTATTTTTAAAAAAGAAGTGAATATCTGGTCCATTTTTAACTTTAACAATGTCGTGAATGTAATTATCATCTGCTGCCCAAGCAAAATCATGTACTTTCTTCGCTTTAAAATGCCACGCTAATTTTTTTCCTTTTTGAAGTTTTAATTTTTTAGCCTTGTTTTCATAACCATGTCCAATTTCTTGTGGATTTTCTAAATTACCCGTTCCTGCAACTGTATATTTTTTATCAATATGTAGCGTTACATCAAAATCTCCCCAAACTCCATGAAATTCTCTAGCAATATATGAATCTGCGTGCCAACCTTCAAAATCGTATTCTGCCATTTTAGGATACCATTGCGCCATAGACATCGCTACTCCATCAGGATTATTTCTTCCCGCTCTACGGATATGAACTGGTAATTGTCCTTTAAAAGTCATATCAAAAGTTACTTTAGACCCTGGTTTAATTGGTGTGTTTAATGTCACTTCCAAAATAGTTCCGGCTGTTTCAAAATGAACATTTTTGCCATTTTGTTTTAGAGTAAGTACTTTTAAATACCCTATTTCGTTTGGCTTTAGTTTAGAAATTCTACTTTCATAAATTGGTTTTTCTTTTGTACCACTTTTAGTGGTCATTCTACCGTCTGGGTCAGCTATATCTTGCAACCTTGCATTCATTTCGCTATCTGGCTGAAAGGCGTTGTAAAACAAGTGATAGTATACTTTTGTTAATGCGTCACTAGAATTATTCGTGTACACTAATTTTTGAGTTCCGTTATATTGAAAATTATTTACATCAACATCTACATTCATCGTGTAATTTACATGTTGTTGCCAATAACCTTTCTTTTGGGCATTTGCCGCTACCATTCCTATAAAAAATGATAAAATAATAATTCGTGTTTTTTTCATTGTTTGATTACTTTAAATTAAAATTCTCTTTTTTGAAATTCAAAATGAATTTATTTTCCATTGACCATTCTGTCTGCCATTTTTAAAGCATTGTATGCATTTACAATTCTTCCTGTTACAGATAAATCTGAAAAAGGAACTTTTACTCCTTTTGGATGCTCTTTAGAAAATGAACCTGGTTTTATAACTTCTAAACCTATTTTAGTCCCAGAATTCATAATGATATGTTTTACTTGTTTTGCCGTTAACTTTGGATAATATGAACGAATTAACGCTGCAACTCCAGCAGTTGATGGTGCTGCCATTGATGTTCCGCTAAAATACTCGTATTCATTTTCTGGAATTGTAGAATAAATTTGAACTCCAGGAGCAAAAATATCAACATTATTTTTTCCATAATTAGAAAAAGTTGCTGGTAAATTCTCATTATAATTAGAACTCATCGCTCCAATAGTAATTACATTATCTGCTATTTCTGTTTTTAAATCTTTCGAATCATTTGGATATGTTCTTTCAACATCAATGTTTTTTGCATCGTTCCCTGCTGCATTTACAATTAGCACATCTTTTTCTGCTGCATATTTTATAGCATCGTAAACCCATTCTTTGTTTGGCGAATATGCTTTTCCGAAACTTGTATTGATTACTTTTGCGCCATTATCAACTGCATACCGAATTGCCAACGCAACATCTTTGTCGTATTCATCTCCATCAGGAACTGTTCTAACAGCCATTATTTTTACATGATTTGCAACACCGTTCATTCCGATTCCGTTATTTCTTACTGCTCCGATAATCCCAGAAACATGCGTTCCGTGCGCTTCCTCATTTACGGTAGGATTTGTTTTATTATCACCATAATATTTTGTTGAAAAATCTTGCGCATTGTCTCCTAAAGCTTTTCTATAATCTGTTTTTAAATTAGCTTCACTAATTAAATCATCGGCTTTTTTAAGTTCTTTTTTGATTTCTGTAATTCCTTGTGTCAAAGAACTTAACCCAAAGCCATACATTTGTTTTGCAATATTTATACTTTGCTTTACTTCTGTATCTTCTGATTTTATAGTGTCTAAATCAGCTTCTGTATAGTCTTTCTTTTTTAAATGATCTGCAATTGTTTTATCAGCAAATTGAACTGCTTGTAACATCTGATTAAATCTAAACTTGTTTGTTGATGCCATTTTGATTTTTTTCTCTTGAGCATCTTTAATGATTTTATAGGTAGCTTCATCAACTAATTTTGGATTCTTAAGAATTCTTTCAACTTCAGCGTTTTCTTTATAAATCGGACCTAAAAAATTCCAGCCATTAATATCATCTACATATCCATTATTATCATCGTCTTTTCCGTTATTCGGAATTTCTTTTTTATTAACCCAAGCAACTGCGCTTAAATCTTCGTGTTTAAAATCTATCCCAGAATCTACAACTCCAACAACAACTTCAACTCCTTTTTTACCTTTTAAAAATATGTATGCTTTGTCAACACTCATTCCAGGAATTGTGTCTGTAGCTAAGTCTGCATGACCCCAAGTTTCTTTTTGAATTGTTGTAAGCGGTGCTTTTTTTGTTGATATAACAACAACATTATTTGTGCCTGTTGGAACCGCAATTGTACTTACGGATTTACATCCTACTAATAATGCTATAGCAATTACACTTGTTACATAAAGTTTTTTAAAAACTCTCATACTCTTCATCTCTTTTTATTAATTAAATATATCTGTAAACTTAAATGTTTCTTTTAATCTTACTCCCTTTTCTGTCTGTTTTAAAGTACAAAGTTCTGTTGCTGCATCGTGTTCTAAAAACAAAAAATAGTCCTTGTCTGCAGCTTCATTTAAAAATTGTGCTTTCTCTTTAATGGTTAATAAAGGTCTTGTATCGTAACCCATCACATATGGCAAAGGAATGTGTCCGGTTGTTGGTAATAAATCTGCCATAAAAACAACAGTTTTTCCTTGATATTCTATTTTAGGTAGCATTTGTTTGTCTGTATGGCCGTCCATAAATAAAACATCAAAACCAACATCTTTAATGCCGTTTTTTATAAAATTTAACTGTTCGTTTTCTTGAATAGGTTGAATGTTTTCTGTTAAAAAAGATGCTTTTTCTCTCGGGTTTGGAACTGTTGCCCATTTCCAATGATCTTCATTAGACCAAACTTTTGCGTTTTTAAAAGCAGGCATATATCCCGTTTTGTCTTTATTCCATTGAATAACGCCGCCGCAATGATCAAAATGTAAATGTGTTAAAAAAACGTCGGTAATATCATCTCTGTGAAAACCTAATTTTGCTAATGAAGCATCCAAAGAAAAATCTCCGTACAAGTAATAATATCCAAAAAACTTTTCTGTTTGTTTTGCGCCCAATCCTGTATCAACTAACGTTAATTTTTCTCCGTCTTCAATAAGCATACAGCGCATGCTCATCGAAATTAAGTTGTTAGCATCAGCCGGATTTGTTCTTTGCCAAATAGCTTTTGGAACCACGCCGAACATTGCGCCGCCATCAAGCTTAAAATTTCCGGTTTCTATTGGATAAATTTTCATAGAAACAAAGATGCAGAAAAAACAGGACTTTTTTGTTAAATAAAACAAAAAACGCACTAAAAATTAGTGCGTTTTTTTGAGGTGTCGAGCGGATTCGAACCGCTGTAGATGGTGTTGCAGACCACTGCCTAGCCACTCGGCCACGACACCTTTTGAGTTGGCAAATTTAAGTAAAATTCCCTTTTAGACAAGGTTTTTTTTTGCTTTCCTTTTTTGAGTTAGTATAATTTTTACATCTTCTGCATTACCGCCAATTGGTGGGTTTCTTTTTGCAACACTAATTGTTGCTTTTTTAACCATTGTTAGTTCTCTAAAAATTCTGCCCATAATTCTTTGAGCAGCATGTTCTAATAGTTTAGAGCGTATTGCCATTTCTTCTTTTACAATAAAATTTAAGTGTACATAATCTACCGTGTCAATTAATGCATCTGTTTTTGAAGATTTTTGTAAATTTGCTTTGATTTCAATATCAACTCTGTATTCAGAGCCTATTTTTGCCTCTTCATCTAAACAACCATGAAAGGCATAAATTTTGATATTGTTTACTTGAATAATTCCCATAGAACAAAAGTATTAAAAGTTAAGGAAGATTTTAAGATTAGATAATTAAAAAATGAAAGATAAAAAAAAGATAGCCAAATTAATACTTCTTACAATTGTCTTAGTAAATTTTACTTCTTGTATTATTAATGACGGCATCAAAGACACCTCTATTTTGATTGATTCAGGTACTGACCCTAATTTTAAAATTGTATCCAATACTGATCGTAAATTTAAAAATTTTAATAGAAAAATTGTGGTTTTTGATATCCCAATTTTTGCATTTAAAGACGTCGAAGACTCAAAATTGATTCATGTTGCTAATGTATTAGCACAATATTTAGATAATGATGAAGATGGTGTTGTCGATAATACTACTGTTCATGCTCAATTAAAAACAGGTAAATCTTTTATTTATTTATGGAAAACGACAGTTCAAAGAGATGCTGTTATTCCGCCAAGCGGATATAATGTGTTTGATATTGATGCAGATACTATAAATATTATTTGGCATTCGAATGGACACACAGTTCTTTTTGATGGCGCAATAGAGTCAGTTTGGACATTTATATCAAAAAACGGATATGAAGTTTCGTATCCTGCAATATTTAGTAGTCAGGCTAATTCTGAAATTAGCGATGCAATGAATACTGCTCGGGGCAGTGTTTTTCAAAGCCCACCAGCAACTTATCCTACAGGGGCTTGGTTTACAAATACTGAGACTACTTGTAACTTTTCTTGCCAGGTAACTAAATACAATTTCTGGGTACTTTCTTCTATCTTGGGTGCAAATGAAAATAGATTAACAGATATTCAAAATGAATGGACGCTTAACACAAAAACGAAAGTACAATCTAGTGACCTTAAAGCTTGGGCAATTTTTACAAATACAACCTATAAGTTGCCTTCTAATTTGCCAGATGGAACTTACAGACATTAATGTTATTTTTTTAATTAAAACCCTTTCAAGTAATATAAAAGGGTTTCTTTTTTAATAGAACCAACCTCAACTATTTTGCTTAATTTTGTGGCTTCAATCTTAAGAGAACATGTCAGAAGAAAAAGTATCGCTCAACTTTTTAGAGCAAATTATTGAAAAAGATTTAGCAAGCGGAATGCCAAAAGAAAACTTGCGCTTTCGTTTTCCACCAGAGCCAAATGGATATTTGCATATTGGTCATACCAAAGCTATCGGAATTAGTTTTGGTTTGGGATTAAAATACAAGGCGCCTGTAAATTTGCGTTTTGATGATACAAATCCTGTCAAAGAAGAACAAGAATATGTGGATGCAATCAAGGAAGATATTTCTTGGTTGGGATATCAATGGTCAAATGAGTTGTACTCTTCAGATTATTTTCAGCAATTATATGACTGGGCTGTTTTGTTGATAAAAGACGGAAAAGCATATGTAGATTCACAATCATCTGAAGAAATGCGCGTGCAAAAAGGAACGCCAACTGAAGCTGGAACAAACAGTCCTTTTAGAAGTCGTTCTGTTGAAGAAAACTTGGAGTTATTTCAAGGAATGAAAGACGGTAAGTTTAAAGAAGGAGAACACACATTGCGTGCAAAAATTGATATGGCGAGTCCAAACATGTTGCTTCGCGATCCAATGATGTACAGAATTATGTACAAAGAACATCACAGAACGGGCACAAATTGGTGCATTTATCCAATGTATGATTGGACGCATGGTGAAAGCGATTATATTGAACAAATATCACATTCTTTATGTTCTTTAGAGTTTAAGCCTCACAGAGAATTGTACGATTGGTTTCGTGACCATGTATACGAATACAGCAAATCTGATTATCCAAACCCACCAAAACAACGCGAATTTTCTCGTTTAAACTTAAGTTATACCATTATGAGTAAACGCAAGTTGTTAACTTTGGTAGAAAACGGAATCGTTAATGGCTGGGACGATCCAAGAATGCCAACAATTTCTGGTTTACGAAGACGTGGTTATACACCAAATTCTATCAAAAACTTTATAGAAACAGTAGGTGTTTCTAAACGTGAAAACGTTATTGATGTGGCGCTTTTAGAATTTAAAATTAGAGAAGATTTAAACAAAACAGCTGATAGAGTAATGGCGGTTTTAGATCCTGTAAAAGTAATTATTGATAATTATCCTGAAGGAAAAGAAGAAGTTTTAATTGCAGAAAACAATCAAGAAGACGAAAGTGCTGGCTTTAGAGAGGTTCCTTTCTCTAGAGAAATTTATATAGAACGAGAAGATTTTAGAGAAGAAGCAAATAAAAAATTCTTTAGACTTAAATTAGGAAAAGAAGTTCGTTTAAAGAATGCTTATTTTATCACTGCAACAAGTTGTGAAAAAGATGAAAATGGAGAAATTACTGTGATTCATTGTACCTATGATCCATTAACAAAATCGGGAAGCGGAACAGAAGAAAGCAAACGTAAAGTAAAAGGAACCTTGCATTGGGTCTCTGTAAAACACGCTGTGAAAGCAGAAGTAAGAGCTTATGATCGATTGTTTTTAGATGAAGCTCCAGATGCTCATAAAAACAAAGATTTTATGGAATTTATCAACCCAAATTCTTTAGAAATCATCAATGCTTTTGTAGAGCCAAGTCTGCAATCTGCTAAAATTGGAGAACGTTTTCAATTTCAACGTTTAGGATATTTTAATGTTGATACCGATTCAACTTCAGAAAAACTGGTTTTTAACAAAACCGTTGGTTTACGAGATAGTTGGGCAAATAAAAATTAGTTTAAAAATTTATTTTCAATAAAAAAAGACCGCAATGCTGCGGTCTTTTTTTTATATATATTTTGTTTTTAAAATGCTGTCTGACATAAAATCCCACCCATTAAAGCTATTGTTACTGTCCAATAGCCAGCATTTATCATCACGTATTTAAAGCTTTTTTTTTCAAACAATGCGTTTGTTCCCATAACAGGTAAAACAATTAGTAAACCAATCATTGCACCGTGTAAAGCGCCATGACCGAAAGTTCTAAAACGATCTCCATATTCTGCCATAAAATTTTGAAAATACGTAAATGCTTCTCCTGTTCCCTCTGTAAATCCAGGTTCTCCCATTAGTACAGATTGTGCTCCAAACTGATGAATTACTAAAGTTTGTAATACAAATGCCATTAAAAAACTTAGTACATAACTCAATCCAAAAATTAAAGCCATGTTTCCTCCTTGCATCGATTCTTTTGTAAAGCCCATCTCTTTCATCCAAGCATTTTGAAAGAGTATTGGTCCGTACCAAATAAAGCCCATAATCAAAGGGATTAAGGCTGAAACTGCCGTTGTTAAAAAGTTAAATTCCATAATATATTAGTTTATTGATTCTCTCAAATATAGGAATTAACTTTTTGATTTTTAAATAATTAAAACAAAAAAAAGGCTAAAAAAATTGCTTTAGCCTTTTTTAATTAGATGTTTTTTATTTAATTTTTAACGATTTTCCAATGGCTTCTAAATCAAAAATAAAATCTCTTTTATCAACTGAAGGTGCATACGTAAATCCTTCAAAAACAATTAATCTGTTGTTTTTTTTATCAACTACAGTGTAATTTAAAAAAGGTCCAGCCATAAAATCATTTTTCACTTCCCATTTTCCTCTTGTTTCAAATGCTTTTTTATTATCAATAACGGCATTTAGTGTTTGGGGAGTAAAAGCTGCTTCTGTTATCATGTACATTCCTTCTTTAGAGCCAGGAATGTATTCTTCTCCAATAGCATTTCTGTTTTTAATAATCTCATTATTAACATCAAAATCAAATTCTTCTGTTAAAGGAACTGAATATACTAAGATGTTGCTTGTTCCATCTCCTCTAGCAATTCCGCTCATTATACGTTGTCTTAGCCACAAAAAATCTCCTGTATCTTCTACTGTTCTAAAATCTGTAGGAATAATTAAAGACAACCCTAATTTTTCTAATGTTTTATATTTAGAAACATCCACTTTTTTCGAATAAAATCGTTGTTGAATGTGTTTAATCTCTGAATCTCTAAAAATTTTAACAATTTCTTTTTTATGTTTATCTAACTGTTCGTTTAATCCCTCTTTGTCTTTGGCGGTAACATACACTAAGGTTTGGGGTCTCGCATAAAAATCTTTTTGAACTCTAAAAGACTCATTTTCTGCTATCTGAACAAATAAAATGTTTCTGTATTTATTCATCATACTACCAAATCCTTTTGGAGCTATTTGAGTAACACTGAAAGTTGTTTCTGGTTGAGGTAAACCAACAACCAATTTTCCTAAAAATTCTCTAAGATTATCTCCAACTTTACCAGACCAATCGCTTGCATCTGTTACCACCAAAAGTTGATTAGATTGACCAACTGAACTACTTAATACAAAAGTGTCTTTTGGGTTTTTACATGAAGTAAAAAAAAGCAATAGTGCAATTATTGTGAAACCTTTTTTCATATGTATTTATTTACAGTTTTAGTTATGTTGATATCCCTCTCAAATACTATTCCACTTTTAGAAAAATCAAATTGTTTTTTATTTATAATCTTCTTGGGAAAATAGTTAATCGTTGTCCAATTTTTAAATTGGTGCTTCTAAGTCGGTTCCATTTTTTAATTTGACTCACTCGAACGCCAAATTTTTTAGCTATTTTTCCTAAGTAATCTCCGCTACGAACTTTATATCTTAATCGTTGATTTAACTCTAAATATTTTGGTAGTGGTTTTTCTCTTTTCGCATTATCTTCATCAACCAACGCATACAATTCCTTTTCTTTTTCTAAAAATTTAATCGTTGCATTTCTTGGAATTGTTACCGAATATTTTTTATTTTTTACAAACGGAATGATATCTAATTTGTATTCAGGATTTAAAAATTGCAACATTTCTGTTTCTATTCCGGTAACTTCTGTAATTTGATCAAATGAAACTGTTTTTTTAATCTGAATTGTATCGGTAGCAAAATGATAAATTGGCGGATTTTCTGGTGCTAAACCGTGTTCTTTTGCATATTTAAAAATATACAATGTTGCATAAAAAGCAGGAACATATCCAGCGGTTTCTCTTGGTAAATATTGACGAAGATTCCAGTAATTTTGATAACCTCCAGAACGTTTTATCGCTTTAGAAACATTTCCAGGCCCAGAATTATAAGCGGCCAACGCTAAATCCCAATCGCCAAAAATATCATACAAATCGCTTAAATATTTACACGCTGCAATGGTTGCTTTTATCGGATCTTGACGCTCATCAACATAAGAATTTACATTTAATTTATATTGTTTGCCTGTTAAATACATAAATTGCCACAACCCTTTTGCACCAACTCTAGATCGTGCTCTTGGGTTTAAAGCAGATTCTACAATTGCCAGATACTTCATTTCTAACGGAATATCAAACTGATCTAAATATTTTTCGAACATCGGAAAATAATACTCTGCTTTTGCCATTAAGGCCGGATAGTATTTTTTTCTATATTTTAAATACGAGTTGATTACATTTTCTAAAATTGGATTGTATTCTATAAAAAAAGGAGAAGAATTATCTAACTGTTTTAAGCGTTCTTTTAAAAGGCTTGTAGGGATTTTTTTTGTCGGTTTTTCTTTTGCCTCTAGTCCTTTAATTACGTAATTAATATTGGCTGTTAGAGGAGATTTGTATCGTGTTTCTATAACCAAACTATCTATTAAAGACAAATCTTTATCACTAAAGAATCCTTTTTTAGAAGTGTTTTTTAACGAATCATTTGCAGTACTGTCTTGTTTGATTTGTGCTGATAGAGAAAAAGATAAAAAAAGAAATAAAAATGTAATTTTTTGATAGTTCATATTTTAAAAATCTAATTCAACAACAATCGGGCAATGATCTGAGTGTTTTGCTTCTGGTAAAATATAGGCTCTAGAGATAGCTGATTTTAGGGGTTCTGAAACCATTGCGTAATCTAAGCGCCAACCTTTATTATTTGCTCTAGAATTTGCTCTATAACTCCACCAAGAAAATTCTTGTTTGTCTTTATGTAAATAACGGAAGCTATCTATAAATCCGCTTTTGATAAAACTCCCAATCCATTCTCTTTCTTCTGGCAAAAACCCAGAAACTCCTTTCATTTTCGGATTGTGAATGTCTATTTCTTCATGACAAATATTATAATCTCCACAAATCACCAAATTTGAAATTTCCTTTTTCAATTCATTCATATATTCTTGAATTTCCGCCATATAATTGAACTTAAAATCAAGTCGAGCATCGTTCGTTCCAGAAGGTAAATACATGCTCATTACAGAAACCTCATCAAAATCTACACGTAAATTTCTTCCTTCTAAATCCATCGTCTCAATTCCTGTTCCATATGCAATGTGGTTTGGTTTTTCTTTGCATAAAATCGCCACCGAAGAATAGCCTTTTTTTTCTGCCGAAAACCAATAATGATATGGATACCCAGCATCTTCAAACTCCGATACATCTAATTGTTCTTTATGCGCTTTGGTTTCTTGAATACAAATGACATCTGGACTTGCAGCTTGCAACCAATCTAAAAACCCTTTTTTTAAAGCAGCTCTAATTCCGTTTACGTTGTATGATATTATTTTCATATTCCCCTTTTAATTTCCCCAAAGGGGAAAAACTTGTTTTTTATTTTGCTGTAAAATTAATTTTAAATACTTTTTTTTGAGCGCTCAAAATCCTTTCCTTTCAAAAGAATTTAGGATAGGAATTTCATTTCTGAGATCTCTCCTTCAACAATTAAAGTTCCTTCGGTAGCATTTTTAATTTCTTCTACAGAAACTCCGGGAGCTCTTTCTAACAAATGAAATGCACCATTTTTAATTTCTAAAACAGCCAAATTGGTTACTACTTTTTTAACGCAACCAACTCCAGTAAGCGGAAGAGAACATTGTTTTAAGATTTTCGATTCTCCTTTTTTATTGGTGTGCATCATGGCAACAATAATGTTTTCTGCGGATGCAACTAAATCCATTGCGCCTCCCATTCCTTTTACCATTTTACCTGGAATTTTCCAATTAGCGATGTCTCCGTTTTGTGCAACTTCCATGGCGCCAAGAACTGTTAATTGCACGTGTTGTCCGCGGATCATTCCAAAACTCATTGCAGAGTCAAATAAAGAACCACCTTTTAAAATGGTAACCGTTTGTTTTCCTGCATTGATTAAATCAGCATCTTCTGTTCCTTCAACCGGAAATGGGCCCATTCCGAGCAATCCATTTTCTGATTGAAACTCAACTTCAATATCATTAGGAACATAGTTTGCAACTAAAGTTGGAATTCCAATCCCTAAGTTTACATACCATTTATCTTCTATTTCTTGGGCAATTCTTTGCGCTATTTGTTCTTTTGATAATGCCATTTTGTTACGATTTAAGAGTTACTGTTCGTTGTTCAATTCTTTTTTCGTAAGCTGTTCCTTGAAAAATACGTTGTACAAAAATCCCTGGTGTATGAATTTGATTTGGATCTAATTCTCCTGCTTCAACCAATTCTTCTACCTCAACAACCGTAATTTTTCCTGCCATTGCCATCATCGGATTAAAATTACGCGCTGTTCCTTTAAAAATTAAATTTCCGGCAGTATCTCCTTTCCAAGCCTTTACAAAAGCAAACTGCGGATAAAATGCGTGTTCTAAAACATACATTTTTCCGTTAAATTCTCTTGTTTCTTTTCCTTCGGCAACTTCGGTTCCATAACCTGCTGGCGTATAAAAAGCAGGAATTCCCGCGCCTGTTGCTCTACAGCGTTCGGCTAATGTTCCTTGTGGAATTAAATCTACTTCTAATTCTCCAGATAACATTTGACGCTCAAACTCGTCATTTTCTCCAACATAAGAAGAAATCATTTTTTTAATTTGACGCTTTTGCAATAACAATCCCAATCCAAAATCATCTACACCAGCATTGTTAGAAATGCATGTTAAATCTGTGGTTCCTAACCGTACCAATTCTGAAATGCAGTTTTCTGGAATTCCACACAAACCAAAACCTCCTAACATAAATGTCATTCCGTTTTCAACTCCATGCAAAGCTTCTGCTACATTTTTTACTACTTTATTTATCATCTTTATAAAATTAGAAATCTGTATCTCCTTTTTTAATTACTGGTATTTCTTTTTCATCAACCTTTTTAACATCACCACAATCTAAACGAATAGATATTGGGTTTTCTGGTTTCTCAAAATCTTCTTTGCTGATATTTAACGTTGGATCTTCATAACATTTTCTCATAAAGATTGCCCAAGTTGGTAACGACATTGATGCTCCTTGTCCTTTTCCAATTGTTTCAAAATGAATAGCATTGTCTTCTCCACCAGTCCAAACTCCTGTTGCTAAATTCGGAACAACTCCCATAAACCAACCATCTGTGTGATTTTGTGTAGTTCCTGTTTTTCCGGCAATCGGATTTTGAAATCCGTACGGATAACCTGTTACATAATCTGGTCTTGGGTATGTTGTTCTTAATCGAATTCCAGATCCTGAAATGGTAACTCCTTTTAATAAATCTAAGATTACATACGCAGATTCTTCACTTAAAACTTCTTGTGTTTTTGGAGTAAATTGCGTTAAAACTGTTCCGTTTTTATCTTCTATTCTGGTAATCATCATTGGTTCTACACGCAAACCTTTGTTTGCAAACATTGCATAAGCGCTTACCATTTCATACAAAGACAACTCAACAGTTCCTAATGCTATTGATGGCGTTTCTGGAATTGTTCTTGTAATTCCAAGTGATTGTTTTGCCAATCTTGCAACATTTTTTGGACCAACCATGTCTATTAATCTCGCAGACATTGTGTTTACAGAATTCGCCAATCCTTCTTTTAAACTTAATTCTCCTTTATATCTTAATGGATTTTCTCCAGAATTTCTTGGTGTCCAAGATTCTGGATTTCCATATTTTCCTGCTTTAATTGTATAAGGAGCAATCGGATATCTATCGCAAGGAGATAATTTTAATTGATTAATTGCAGTTGCGTACACAAATGGTTTAAATGTAGAACCAACTTGTCTTCTTCCTTGTTCTACATGATCGTATTTAAAATGTTTGTTGTTAATTCCGCCCACCCAAGCTTTTATATGCCCTGTTTGTGGTTCCATTGACATCAATCCTGAATGTAAAAAATACTTGTAATATTTTATTGAATCTGCTGGTGTCATTATGGTATCTCTATCTCCTTTCCAAGTAAAAATTTTCATTTTTCTCTTTCTAAGAAAAGAAGCTTCTATTTCTTTTTCTGGTGTTTTTAGTCTTTTCATTTCTCGCCAGCGGTCAGAATTTTTCTTTGCTCTGGTTAAAATCATTTCTATTTGCTCTGGTTCTAAATCGTAAAAAGGAGCTGTTTCATTACTTTTTTGCTCTGCATCAAAATAAGATTGTAGATTCGAAATATGTGTCTTTACGGCTTCTTCTGCGTATTTTTGCATGCGAGAATCTATGGTTACATACACTTTTAACCCATCGGCATAAATATTATATTTTTCTCCGTTTGGCTTTGGATTTGTCTTTACCCATTGTTTTAAATATTCTCTTAAATATTCTCTAAAATAAGTTGCATAACCATCACTATGACTTTCTGGAGTGTAATTTATTTCTAAAGGCAATTGTTGTAAAGAATCTTTTTCTTGAAGGGTCAAAAAACCATTCTTTTCCATTTGTTTTAATACTACATTTCTACGGTTATGTACTAATTCTTTTCTCCTTAAAGGGTTGAAATAAGAGGAGTTTTTAAGCATTCCCACCAACATTGCAGATTCTTCAATTTTTAATTCATTGGGTTCTTTCCCAAAATAAATTCTTGAAGCAGAACGAATTCCAACTGCCTGATTTAAAAAATCGTACTTGTTTAAGTACATTGTTAAAATTTCTTGTTTGGTATATTGACGCTCTAAACGAACAGCGATCACATATTCTTGAAATTTTTGAAGTACTCTTTGAACAATGTTTTTAGATCCTTCTCCGTGAACTAATATTTTTGCAAACTGTTGTGTTATTGTGCTTCCACCACCATCTTTTCCTAATTTAGCAATGGCACGTGCTGTGGCTTTAAAATCGACACCAGAATGTTCATAAAACCGTTCGTCTTCTGTAGCGGTTAATGCTTGTACTAAATTTTTCGGTAAATCTTTAAACTGTATTGGAGTTCTGTTTTCGTACGCATAAGTTCCCAGCGTTTTTCCATCAGAAGAAATAATTTCTGTTGCTAAATTATTTTCTGGATTTTCTAATTCTTCAAATGTTGGTAAAGTGCCAAAAACACCCCAAGAAGCCAATAAAAATAAGAGAAAAATAGATGTAAATCCACCAATAACAATCCCCCAGAACCACTTTATATATTTTTTAAAATCTGTTGCTTTTTTCTTAGTCATTTTTACTTCTTTTCAATTCTAAATCCAACTTCGGTAATTCCTTTTAAACTTTCTATTCCGTTTATTGCTCCATTTTTACGCATCGCTTGCGACACTGAAACAGCATATTCGCCAGACATTGGAAAAACGACGTTTTCTTTATAAAACAATTTGTTTTCTTTTATTCCTGTAAATCCTTTTCCTAAAAAATGACCAGAATTATCTGCCATTTCATACTCCAACGTATCTACAATTTTCTTGCCATTCGGAAAACGCAACGTGGTTATTAAAAACAAATTGCTATAACTGTATTTTTGATTGTTTCTAATCGTTAAAAACAAGTCTTTTTTATTGATCGTATCTTTCACTTCAAAATTAAAAGAAACTGCATTCTCACTTTTCCAAGAATTATCAGCAATAGAAGAAATAGCATCATATTCTCTTTTAGAATCACACGAAATGATGCTAAAAGCAACAAAAACAAATACAATAAATTTACTCTTGTTTGTTTTCATTAGAATTGGTTCTATTTTGGTTTTTGTTTCGATTGTTGTTCTTACGAAATGGTTTCTTCTTTTGTTTGTTTTCTACAACATTAGTTGTTGCAGCTGCTTTATTCTGATTTGGATTTCTCTTTGGTTTCGGTTTGTTTGGTTGATTTGTATTTTGAGCTTTTACTGCAGGCTTCTTTTTGTTTCTATTGTTTTTTCTACGGCCTTTTTTCTGT
Organism: Polaribacter huanghezhanensis; assembly: GCF_030444335.1. Taxonomy (NCBI): domain Bacteria; kingdom Pseudomonadati; phylum Bacteroidota; class Flavobacteriia; order Flavobacteriales; family Flavobacteriaceae; genus Polaribacter; species Polaribacter huanghezhanensis. The sequence goes on from NZ_CP128595.1 coordinate 827,758, forward strand.
TTAGGAGCATCAAAACGCGTTAAACTATCTTGCCCAACAACATTTTCGAAATCTACTTTAACAATTTCTGCAATGTCTGATTCGTAATCTTCTAACGGAGCAGCTTCTTCGTTATTTTTGTTCAAGTCAATTATTTCATTTACTTGCTCTAAGGTTAACTGAAACCATTTAAAACTATTGTCTTTGTACGTGTACCACAACGCTTTTTTAAAGATGTCCATTTTTACAAAAACAGCATCGCCATTTTCTGTTTTCAATACTTTTTCTTGCTTCGGAAACGCTTTTAACGCATCTAAATACGTGTCTAATTCAAAGTTTAAACAACATTTTAATTTACCACATTGTCCCGCTAATTTTAACGGATTTAACGATAATTGTTGGTATCTCGCCGCCGCGGTATTTACTTTTCTAAAATCTGTTAACCAAGTAGAACAACACAATTCTCTACCACAAGATCCAACACCACCTAAACGCGCTGCTTCTTGACGTAAACCAACTTGTTTCATTTCTACTCTGATAGAAAATGCGCTTGCTAAATCTCTAATTAATTGTCTAAAATCTACACGTTCATCGGCTGTATAATAAAAAGTTGCTTTGTTTCCATCGCCTTGATATTCTACATCAGAAAGTTTCATTTTTAGCCCTAAGCGACCCAAAATTTCTCTTCCTCTGCGTTGTGTTTCTTGTTCTTTTTCTCTGTAAGACTGCCAAATATCAATGTCTTTTTGAGACGCTTTTCGGTAGATTTTTAAAATTTCTTCGCTATCTTCTTTTACATTTTTCTTTTTTAATTGCACCTTCACCAATTCTCCACCTAAAGAAATGGTTCCAATATCGTGTCCTGGAGAACTTTCTACTGCAACAACATCTCCCATAGAAAGTGTTAGGTTTTCTGTGTTTTTAAAGAAGTGTTTCCGTCCGTTTTTAAAACGCACTTCGTAAATATTAAAAGGAGCTTCGCCGTTTGGCAAAGTCATGTTTGATAACCAATCGAAAACGGCTAATTTACTTCCGCTTCCGCAAGACCCACCGGTTCCACAATTTCCGTTACTTTTACAGCCATTTGGAACGCCGCCGTCTTTTGTTGAGCAACTTGTACAGCTCATAGAATGTATATATTTTTTAAAAAACGAAAGTGCTTTTTGTGGCAACTCTTGTTTTTATTGGGTTCTTAAATAATTTGAAAATCAACTTAAAGTTGATGAATCTGTAAATATACGCATTCTCAAAGAATGAAAAAATGGTTTTTTAGCATAAAAAAAGACCTCAAATTTGAGGTCTTTTAAAAATTCTTTTTTATTGTTATTACTTCTTAAAAGTCAACACTTCTGATCTTCCTTTTTTGAAAATTTTATTGCTGTTTCCTTTTCCTTTTCTCAGTTCTTTTTGTTCTTCAAAAGGCAAAGCTGCTATTTCTTTACATTCATCAGAACAACAAGTATTCATTTTTTCTGAACACGATTTACATTGAATAAATAACAAATGACACGCTTCATTATCACAATTTACATGTTCATCGCAAGGTGCTCCACATTGATGACAATTAGAAACCACATCATCAGAAATTTTTTCTGCCCGTCGGTGATCAAACACAAAATTCTTTCCTAAAAATTTATTTTCAATGCCTTCGGATTGTACTTGACGTGTGTATTCTATAATTCCGCCTTCTAACTGGAAAACATTTTTAAACCCTTTGTGTTTATAATAAGCTGATGCTTTTTCACAACGAATTCCGCCCGTGCAATACATCAATAAATTTTTATCTTCTTTGTTGTCCTTTAAATCTTCTTCAATAATATCTAACGAATCTCTAAAGGTATCCACATCTGGAGTTACAGCACCATCAAAATGACCAATTTCACTTTCGTAATGATTTCGCATATCCACACAAACCGTGTTTGGATTTGCCAACATTTCGTTGAACTCCTTTGCGTTTAAATGAATTCCTTTATCAGTAACGTCAAAAGTTTCATCATTTAAACCATCTGCAACTATCTTGTCTCTAACTTTAACTTTTAGTTTTAAAAACGATTTATTATCGTGCTCAACAGCAACATTTAATCGGATGTCTTTTAAAAACGGAATGGCATCTAATTGCTGTTTCAGTGCTAACATTCTATCCGAAGGAACAGACAATTGTGCGTTAATTCCTTCGTAAGAAACGTAAATGCGTCCTAAAACATCCAATGCGTTCCATTCAAGAAATAATTGATCTCTAAAGGTTTGTGGGTCTTCTATCTTGTGATATTGATAGAATGAAATGGTTAAACGATCCTTACCGGCTTCGTCAATTAATGCAGCGCGTTCTTTTGCGCTTAACTTGTTGTACAGTTGCATGCTATACTTTTTTAGTTAGACAAAAAATTTTTGCAAATATAGTTAATAATAAAATTGTTTAATTAGGTTTTTAGCTACCTTTCAAAAAATTAACCAACCCAATTACTATGAAATACTTATTATTTACAATCGCTTTATTTTTATGCGCTAACATTACGGCTCAAGAATTACCAAAAAAATCTAAAATCTTTGTACGAGTGTACAATAACGAAGGTCAAAAAATTGCCAAAGGTAAAATGCTTAAAATTACTGATGATACTCTTTTTTTAAAAAAAGGAAGTAAATCCGTTACTGTTCCTTTGAGTGACATTATGTATATAAAAACCAAAAGAACAAATAAGCATAATGTATTAATAGGTGGACTATTTGGTGTTGGGTATGGTCTTTTTGGGCTAACTCAATCAAACGGGAGTAAATTTGATACAGTAGGTTTTGTTGTGCTCACTCCTCTGTTTGCTGCTTTTGGAAGTGGAATAGGATATCTTACAACACTCTTTAAAAAATCTACTCATTATTCTATTCAAAGTGATGCGATAAAATGGCAGGCATTTAAAGATGCAATGTACGCTCCACAATAAAGCGTTTAATACTTAACAATTTTATTTTTCTTGTAGCTTTTTAAACAACACTACAACTTATTGTCTTTTAAAAATACAAGTAATTGGTTTTTTCGTAATCTTTGCAGTATTAAAAATGATATAAAATGAAGATCGCAATTGTTGGCGCTACTGGAATGGTAGGAAATGTGATGTTAAAAGTATTAGCGGAGCGAAATTTTCCAATTACGGAATTGATTCCTGTTGCCTCAGAAAAATCTGTTGGAAAAATGATTTCATTTAACGGAAAAGAATTTGCTGTTGTAAACTTAGCAACTGCTGTTTCTATGAAACCAGATATTGCATTGTTTTCTGCTGGCGGAGAAACCTCTTTAGGATGGGCTCCAAAATTTGCTGAAGTTGGAACAACTGTTATTGATAATTCTTCTGCTTGGAGAATGGATCCTACAAAAAAGTTGGTAGTACCAGAAATTAATGGTGATGTGTTAACTGTTGATGATAAAATTATTGCAAATCCAAATTGTTCTACAATTCAATTGGTAATGGCATTGGCGCCTTTGCATAAAAAATATACAATGAAACGCGTGGTAATTTCTACGTATCAATCGGTTTCTGGAACGGGCGTAAAAGCAGTACAGCAATTAGATAATGAAGAAGCCGGAATTGATGGAGAAATGGCATATCCGCATAAAATTGGAAGAAATGCGTTGCCGCATTGTGATGTATTTTTAGAAAACGGATATACTAAAGAAGAAATGAAATTGGTAAAAGAACCAAAGAAAATTTTACGTGATAATTCTTTTTCTGTCACTGCAACTGCGGTTAGAATTCCGACTGCTGGCGGACATTCAGAAGCGGTAAATGTACAGTTTGAAAACGATTTTGATGTAAATGAAGTTCGTGAAATTTTAAGAAATACAGCCGGAATTATTGTGCAAGATGATGTAGCAAACAATGTGTATCCGATGCCAATTACCGCGCATGATAAAGACGAAGTTTTTGTGGGGAGAATCCGTAGAGATGAATCGCAAGAAAACACCTTAAACTTATGGATTGTTGCAGACAACTTACGTAAAGGGGCTGCTACAAATACAGTTCAGATTGCAGAATATTTAGTGGCTAATCATTTGGTTTAAACCATCTAGGTTTTGGTCATTGCGAGTAAAACGAAGCAGTCTTTTAATTTAGAGATTGCCACAGCAAATAAATTTGCTTCGCAATGACAGAATATCATAAAAAAACCTGAGTTAATAACTCGGGGTTTTTTTATTTCGTTACGTTTAAAACGTCTGCAATAATGCGTTCTAATTCTGGTTTTGGCAACGCTCCGTTTGCCATTTGTGGATCACCTTCTTTTGGGCAAAATAACATCGACGGAATGCTTCTTATTCCGAATGCCGCAGACAATTCTTGTTCTGCTTCTGTATCAACTTTATAAATGTTGATTTTTTCTCCGTATTCTTCACTTAATTGTTCTAAAATAGGTGCAATCATTTTACAGGGTCCGCACCAATCTGCATAAAAATCTATAATTGCCGGAACGTTTCCTTTAAACGTCCATTCTTTGTTTTCTTCAAAATTAAAAACCTTTTCTAAAAAGGCTGCTTTTGTTAAATTTTCTGTCATTTTTAATGTCTTAATTAGAGCAAATGTAGTCGTTTTTTATCAACATATATTACAGTTTATAAACCAAAACATTGTTGGTTTATTGTTTTTTTGTATCTTTTAAATTGAATAATTAATTATTAACTAACTTTTTTATTATGAAAACAGTGAATACAGTAGCTAGATACGTTTTAGGTCTAGCAATGTTAGTTTTTGGAGCTAACAAATTTTTTCGTTTTATGCCAAATATAGAATTATTTCGAACTGCTGAATCTTTTGTGGACTCATTAGATCGAAGTGGTTATATTTTCCCCCTTTTAGGGATTGCCTACATTATTGCAGGTTTATGCTTGGTGTTAAATAAAGCAGTGCCATTTGCCTTAATTGTTTTAGCCCCTGTATCTATAAATATCGTTGCATTTCATTTGGCTTATGACCCTAAAGGAATTTTAGTTGCAGCAGCGGTTGCAATATTAAACTTATTATTAATTTATACTAATTGGGATCGATTTAAACCTCTTTTTGAATAAGTAAGACTTTATTTTTTTTGCCTTATTTATCAAGTCAAAATCACTATTTTAGCCATAGTTTATCTTCAAATAATCTATGGCTTTTTTATGCTTTCAGTAAATAGTATTTTTTTTCAATATCAATCTAAAAAACCTGTTTTAAAAGACATCTCTTTTCTACTTAAAAAAGGAGAACATTTGTGTGTAATGGGAGAAAGCGGTTGCGGAAAATCAACTTTATTAAAAGCAGTTTACGGATTGTTAGATCTAAATAAAGGAACCATTTTTTGGGACGATACAGAAGTGTTGGGTCCAAAACACCATTTGGTTCCTGGAATGGATTTTATGAAACATGTTGCGCAAGATTTCGATTTGATGCCTTACACTTCTGTTTCAGAAAATATTAAGAAATTCTTGTCGCGTTTTTATCCTGAAGAAGCCCAAAAAAGAACACAAGAGTTATTAGAAGTGATTGAAATGACTGCTTTTGCCAATGTAAAAGTAAAAACCTTAAGCGGCGGACAACAACAACGTGTTGCTATTGCAAGAGCTTTGGCAAAAGAGCCAAAATTAATTTTATTAGACGAGCCTTTTAGTCAGATTGATAATTTTAAGAAAAACTCACTTCGAAGAAATCTTTTTGTGTATTTAAAAGAAAAAAATATTGCGTGTATTGTTGCAACACACGACAAAAATGATGCACTCTCTTTTGCAGATTCTTTATTGATTATCCGTGATCATAAAATATTGGTAAACGACACTCCAAAAGATATTTACAACAATCCAAAAGAAAACTATGTTGCAGCTTTGTTTGATGATGTGAGCGAAATTACCATCAATAACAAAAAACAATTATTCTATCCGCATCAAATAAAAATTGTTAAAAAATCTGAGCTAGAAGCAACCGTTTTACAAAGTTATTACAAAGGCTTTTATTGGTTGATAGCAGCTGATTTTAATGGGCAAAAAGTGTTTGTAAATCATAATTATAATTTAGCCTACAGAAAAATTATTTTTTTTGAGGTTAAAATAATTTAAAAAATTACCATCAAAAAGGTTTGCGTGTAATCTTTTAACGTATATTTGTTTTGTGGTTAAAATTTACACACTTATTAACATCAACTGTTTTTGTTGTTAATAATTTAACATCAAATACATGTATTATGAGTTTAAACATCGATAGAGCTATAAAATATCATTACGATAAATTTCCTCCAAATAATTTAAACTATAGTGCTTTTATTAATGAATTAATAAAAGCAACTGATGCAATTGCGAGATATGATCAAATGCTTAAAAACATGCATAATAGCGAAATATTACTTGCGCCTTTGAGAAATCAAGAAGCAGTAATTTCTTCAAGAATGGAAGGTACAATAAGTACCATGGATGAAATACTAAAATTTGAAGCTGACAACGAAGAAGGTAATTCTAATAAAGAAAATGCAAGATCAGAAGTTATTGAAACTATATTATATCAAAGGGCTTTGCTAAATGCTCAGCACTCGATGAAAGAAGGGTATCCTTTATCTAGTTCATTAATCAGAACTCTTCATCAACAATTACTTTTTTTAGGAAGAGGCGCCACAAAGTCACCAGGTGAATTTAAAAAAGAACAAAATTATTTAGCTGATAGATTAAAAAAAAATATTTTATTTATTCCTATTAGTCCTGAAAAATTAGCAGAAGGAATAGATAATTTATTTAAATACATTGAAGAAAGTAACCATCCTATTCTAATAAAAACAGCGTTAATGCATTTAGAGTTTGAAGCTTTACACCCTTTTCAAGACGGTAATGGTAGAATAGGGAGAATGTTGATTACATTACTTTTATGGTCTTCAGGAACAATTACTGAGCCTCATTTTTATATCAGTGGATATTTAGAAGAACATAAAGATGAATACATTGATTTAATGAGAGAAGTTTCAGAAAAAAATAACTGGGAAGATTGGTGTTTATTTTTTTTAAACGCTATAGAACAACAAGCAATTAAAAATTTAGAAATAGCCGAAAGTATTTATAAATTATATGAAGAAATGAAAGATGTTTTTGCAAATGCTTTATCCTCTAAATGGAGTGTTAATGCACTTGACTTTGTTTTTACAAATCCTATTTTTAGAAATAATAAGTTTACTTCAAAAAGTGGAATACCAACGGAATCTGCAAAAAGATTTACTAGAGTCCTTTCAGAAAAAGGATTAATAACAATAAGAGAGGAAGCTTCAGGGAGAAAACCTGCCTTATATTCATTTGAACCATTAATGGAACTTGTTAGAGTATAGTTTATAAAATTTTCTTTATAAGTGAAGTTTTTCCATTAAAAATTACAATTTCATTTTCTTGTTTACCCAACAATAAGTTACCAATCGGAGACGAAACCGAAACTGCAAAATAATTTTCGTTTTCAACAATAAGTTTTCCTGCGCTAATGCTTAAAAAATAGGTTGCTTCATTGGTTTTCACCAAACTTCCTAGATGTGAAATGGTTGAGTTTTTAGCAACATCCATTTTAGCCAAAGTTTCTTTCATTTGCAAAACACCTTGTAATTGTTGTCCTGCTTTTTCCATTTCCAATTGCAACATGGCGCGTCCGGTTTCGTGTTTGTCGCCAGCAGAACTTTTGGTTTCAGATTGCAATGCTTTTTGATTGGAAGAAATAATATCTTGAATGGTTTGTAGGCGGTTGTTTACAAATTTTTCACATTGATTGTATAATTCTTTCTTTATATTCATAAGATTTCTCGACTCGGATCGAAATGACATTAATCTATTAACTCTGCTAATTCTTTGCCTACCAAACTACCAATTGCAATGCCCATTCCGCCCAAACGAACTCCACAAAAAACATGTGTAGAAATTGATTTTACAATCGCTTTTTTCTGATTTCCAACTCCCATTATTCCGCTCCAAGAATGCTCAATTTCAAAAGCTGTATTTGGTAAAATAGTTTCTTGTAAAATAGTTTTTAACTGATTTTGAATGATTTCTGTTTGTCCAAATTCGGTGGTTTCTTCAGTTTTAAAATCAAGATTTCTTCCGCCGCCAAATAAAATTCGATCATCAATATTTCTAAAATAATAATAGCCTTTATCTAAATGAAATGTTCCTTTAATGTGTAAATTTTTGATTGGTTTTGTAATGATTACTTGCGCTCTTGCGGGTTGCACATTTTCTTGTAATAACTGTTTTGCAAATCCGTTGGTTGCGATAAATAGTTTGTTGGTTGTAAATTCAATTTGATTGGTTTTTACGGAAACGGTATCATTCTGTTCTGAAAAACTTTCAACTGAAATGTTATTTAGAATTTTAATTCCTGCTTTTTGTACTTTTAAAAGTAGTTGTGTCACCATTTTACCAGTATCGATTTGCCCTTCAAACTGATTGACACTATACGTTGGTTCAATATTTTTAAAGTTGAAACTGTTCTCTGATTCTGAAAACACATCTTGCTTAAAAATTGGAAAAATCAGTTTATTTATTTGCTTTTTTTGAGAAGCACATGCTTCAAATAAGTCTTTGTCTTGAAACAGTTCAAATCCTTTGTTTTGTTGAAAACCGATGTTTGTATCTCCTAAGTTTTCTCTTAAAAGTCGCAAACCTTCCCAGCGTTTTTTAACTAAATTAAAAACTTCTTCTTCGGTGTGTGTTTTTAAATCATCTACCAATTCCGACAAACTTCCAAAGCAAGCAAACCCGGCATTTTTAGAACTTGCTCCTTGTGGCAACATGCCTTTCTCTAACACCAAAATTTTTGCTTTTGGATGCTTCTTTTTTAATTCTAAAGCACAATTTAAACCGACAATTCCGCTGCCTACAATCGTAAAATCAACATTGCTAAACCATTCTTTAAGTTCCCAATAACTAAAATTCATTTGCTATATATTTTTCTCAAAACACAAACTTTTTACAACACCTTTGTATTGTCCATAGTTTGTATTCATCCGTTTGTAATTGCATTTTTGATATAATTTTACCGCTTCAACTTGTCGTTCTCCCGTTTCTAAAATACATTTTTTATAGCCTAATTCTTTTGCCCAATTTTCTAATTCGTTCAAAATTTTAGGTGCAATTCCTAAACCTCTCTGCTTAGCACCTACAAACATTCTTTTTACTTCAACCGTATCAGTATCAAAATGTTTGATGGCGCCACAACCAACAGGAATCTTAGCTTTTTCTGAACTTCTTTCAATATCTAAATAAACGACAACAACATATTTAATAACATCAATATGGTTATACTGATTGTAAAAATCATGATCTTCTCCGTCCGTGATTTTTAAATACGCATCTAAGTCTTTTATCAAATTGATAAAATCTGTGTTTTTCGAATTTGTTCTTGTAATTTTTATGTTCATGTTTTATGAATTACTGTTTTCACAGGAATGACATCCTGCTGATTATATTCAAAAGACGCTAAGCGTCTCAAAAATCAAATTTCAATTGCACGAATACTGGTGTGTTTTTTTCGGTGTTTAAATTACCGAAAGATAAACCTAATAATCGAACCGAGTTTTTTAACTTTTCTTGATACAACAACTCTTTTACAACTGGAAAAAACTCCTCTTTTGTTTGCATAAAAAAAGCAACTGTTTTGCTTCTTGTTTGCTGTGTAAAATCGCTGTATTTTATTTTTAAAGTGATGGTTTTTCCTTTGGTATTCGATTTCAACATTCGTCGTTCTAGTTCTTTTGCAATGTGTTCTAATCGCTCTACCATAAAGACTTCTGACGAAATGTTTTCATTAAATGTCCGTTCTGCTGCAATTGATTTTCTGATGCGATTTGCCTTTACTTCGCTGTTGTGAATTCCTCTAACAATATGATAATACTGTCCGCCAGATTTTCCAAACAATGTTATCAATTCTTCTTTGGTTTTTTGTTTTAAATCGCTGCCTTTAAAAATTCCGTGGTTGTGCATTTTTGCTGCAGTAACTTTTCCAATACCATAGAATTTATTGATAGATAATTCTTCTAAAAATAGAATTACCTCTTCTGGATTTACCGTTTTTTGCCCGTTTGGCTTGTTAATGTCCGAAGCTACTTTAGCAATAAATTTATTGATAGAAATTCCTGCGGATGCTCGTAATTCTACTTCGTCCCAAATGCGTTGTCTAATTTCTTTTGCAATTAAACTAGCAGACGGATTTCCTTTTTTGTTTTCGGTAACATCTAAATACGCTTCATCTAAGGAAAGCGGTTCAACCAAATCTGTATAGTCATAAAAAAGGGCTCTAATTTTTGCTGATATTTCTTTGTATCGAGCAAAACGAGGTGGAACAAATAATAAATGCGGACATTTTTGTTTTGCTAAAGCTCCGCTCATTGCAGATCTTACACCAAATTTTCTAGCTTCATAACTTGCCGCAGAAACCACTCCACGAATTTCATTTCCTCCAACCGCTAACGGTTTTCCTCTTAAATCAGGGTTATCTAATTGTTCTACCGACGCATAAAATGCATCCATATCAACATGAATAATCTTTCTAAAAGGTGGTTGCAATTCCATCTTTCGAAAGTACGGAAAAGTTATTATTTGTCATTCCTGCGAAAGCAGGAATCTATACTGAGAAAATTTAAATTCTTATGTTTTCAGAGTATTTTTAAAAAATTTAAAATAATGGATTCCATCAACGCGAAAATGACAAAGAACTGTCATTCCGAACGAAGCATGAGGAGGAATCTTACCATAAGATTTCTCGACTTCGTTACACTACGCTCGAAATGACAACTAGAGTTTTTTTGTCTTTTTTCTAACAACGAAGTGATCTTTAATCTCTACTCTAATTTTACAGATTACTTCAAAAAATCAATACAAAGTTGTGTTGCTTTCTTTAATTCTTTAGATAAAATTTCTTTTTCCCAAGGATGAGAAGTGTTAAAAACATGATTCGCATTTTCAATTATTTCTAATTGACTTTTTGGATTCCAAGAATGTAATTGTTTGGCTTCATCTATAAAAACAGACGTGTCATTATTGCCATGAATGATTAAATACGGGATTTTTAAATTAGCAACTGCCCGCTGAATTGTCAATCGGTTTTCATTTTGTTTAAAGTCTTCATAAAACTGATAAAAATGGGGCATTTGTTGTTTTGTTCTTCTATTTTCAACATATTTTACGCCGTCTTTTTTCCATTGTTCTAAGTCGCCAGAAGTGGCTGTTCTTTTTCCAAAATCACAAACTCCAGCCAAAGAAATTACCTTAGAAATTCTAACGTCTTCTTCAGCTTTTATCGTTACAATTCCACCAGCTCTGCTATGTCCGATTAATGAAATATTCTTTAAATCAACTTCGTTTTTAAAAGCGTTATTATTACAAACCCAATCAATAACCGTTTCTAAATCGTCTAATTCTTTGGTGTAATTATTATTTCCAAAAGCTTCTAAATCTGGAAAATCAATTGGTTGATTTACCGTTCCGCCATTGTGAGAAAAATTGAATTTTACAAAGAAAAAACCAGCTTCTGCAAATGTTTTTGCCATCAAATTCCAAGCTCCCCAATCTTTAAACCCTTTGTAACCATGACAAAAAATTAGTATTGGTTTTGGTTGATTTGACTCTTTGTAAAAAACATCAACCAAAATTGGTTTGTTGTGTTTTCCTTCAAGAATTGTGTTCATTTTTTATCCATTTAAAACAACATTTTTTATCAACATAAAAATAGCAACTAATCCAGTTATAACACTTAATATCAAACTAATATCTTTTGTAAATTTTCCCGTTTTCTTCTGAATCTTCTTTGCGTATTTTACATACAAAAACAGAATACAAAAAGTACCAATTGTAGAGCCAATACTAAAAAACACAATCGAAAAAGTATCAAAACTCATTAAATTAAGCATTTCTAAAGTTGTTGCGGTTCCACAGAAAAAAGGAATCGAAAACATGTTTAATAAAGACAATAAAATTCCTGATAAAAAAGAATTTCCTTTCCGGTCTTTACTTGCTTTGGCTTCTTGTTTTTTACTTTTAGATTGTTTGAAAAAATAAATTGACAATAAAAAGAAAATAACAATACCTCCTTTTTCTAAACTTTCTAAAATTGTTGGGTTTTGAGAAATATATTTTGTTAACAGAATGGCAATATAGGCTTGTATAAAAACAACCAAAGAAACACCTAAGGAATAGTAATTGGCTTCTTTTTTATTTTTCTCTAAACTAATTTTTAATGCCGTCATGTTTAACATACTTGGCGTTATGGAGCCGATAAATGAAAAAACAAACCCAAAAAGAAAGTGTAAAAGAAGACTCATAATTTATAAAGTATGATTGGTCGTTACTATTGCCAAAGATTACGTTTAATTTTGTAAAAACAAAAAACGCATCAAAATTTGATGCGTTTTTTATAAATATAGTGTTAGTTTTTAAACCACTCCTTGATCTAACATTGCATCGGCAACTTTTACGAAACCAGCAACATTTGCTCCTTTTACGTAATCTACATAACCATCTGCTTGGGATCCATATTCAACACAAGAAGCGTGAATATCATTCATAATTTGATGTAATTTTGCGTCAACTTCTTCTCTTGTCCAGTTAAAACGTAAAGAATTTTGACTCATTTCTAAACCAGATGTTGCAACTCCACCAGCATTTGATGCTTTTCCTGGCGCAAATAAAATTTTCTCTTTTTGAAAAACTTCAATCGCTTCTGGAGTAGAAGGCATGTTTGCACCTTCAGAAACACAGATAGATCCATTTGCTACCAATGTTTTTGCTTCATCACCATTTAACTCGTTTTGAGTTGCACAAGGTAAAGCAATATCACATTTTATTCCCCAAGGTCTTTCTCCTCCAAAGAATTTTGCATTTGGATATTTCGTTACATATTCGTTGATTCTTCCTCTACGAATATTTTTAATTTCCATCACAAAAGCTAATTTCTCAGCGTCAATTCCGTCTGCATCATAAATATATCCAGAAGAATCTGACATCGTTACTACTTTTGCGCCTAATTCTGTCGCTTTTTGTGTAGCGTATTGAGCAACATTTCCAGATCCAGAAACTACAACTGTTTTTCCATCAAAAGAATCTCCTTTTGTTTTTAACATGTTTTGTGCAAAATACACATTTCCATATCCTGTTGCTTCTGGTCTAATTAAAGAACCTCCCCAAGCAGAACCTTTTCCTGTTAAAACTCCAACAAATTCGTTGCGTAATTTTTTATATTGACCGAACATAAATCCGATTTCTCTTCCTCCAACACCAATATCTCCAGCAGGTACATCTGTATTTGCTCCAATATGACGGAATAATTCTGACATAAACGCTTGACAAAATGCCATTACTTCTCTGTCTGATTTTCCTTTTGGATTAAAATCTGAACCTCCTTTTCCTCCACCCATTGGTAAAGTTGTTAAAGAGTTTTTAAAGACTTGTTCGAATCCTAAGAATTTTAAAATGGATATATTTACTGATGGATGAAAACGCAAACCACCTTTGTAAGGTCCAATTGCTGAATTAAATTCAACTCTATAACCTCTGTTTACTTGTATTTCTCCGCTATCATCAACCCAAGGAACTCTAAATAAAATTGTCCTTTCTGGCTCAACCATTCTTTCTAACAATTTTTTTCCTTGATATTTAGAATTGTTTTCTATAAACGGAATTACAGTTTCTGCCACTTCGTGTACAGCTTGTAAAAATTCTGGTTCGTTAGAATTACGTTCCTTTACGTAATCCATAAAAGCATTTATTTTAGATTCCATAGGTTTTAAATCTATTTTTATTTGAAATTTGATTAATTTATAAGGGCAAATATAACTCTTTTTCAAATCTTTAAAATTAAAACTGAATTTTATTTTACTTCTAACGAACTCTTTTGCTTTGCTCTATTTTGTTTCGTTTAAAAATCATAAATTTGCAAACTACTTATTTTAAAAAATAAAATGTTAGATAGAGTAAAAGAACTGATTGGTGATGTAAAAGCTTTTAAAGCAACTTCTAAGGAAGAGGTTGAGGCTTTCAGGATAAAATATTTAGGAAGCAAAGGTTTATTAAAAAATTTGTTTGCCGAGTTTAAAAATGTAGATGCTGCCTTACGTAAAGATTTTGGACAAGCATTAAACACCTTGAAAAAATCTGCTGAAGAAAAAGTAGCTGAATTAAACGATAGCCTAGATAATTCTGCTGAAGAAAAAAACATTTATGGCGATTTATCTCGTCCTTCTGAACCAATAGAATTAGGTTCTCGTCATCCAATTTCGTTGGTGAAAAATCAAATTATTGACGTTTTTAACAGAATTGGTTTTACCGTCTCTGAAGGTCCAGAAATTGAAGACGATTGGCATAATTTTACTGCTTTAAACTTACCTGAATATCATCCGGCAAGAGACATGCAGGATACTTTTTTTATTGAACAAAACCCAGATATCTTATTAAGAACGCACACGTCTTCTGTGCAAGTTCGCTATATGGAAAATAATACACCACCAATAAGAACCATTTCTCCGGGAAGAGTTTTTAGAAATGAAGATATTTCTGCCAGAGCGCATTGTATTTTTCATCAAGTAGAGGGTTTGTATATAGATACTGATGTTTCATTTGCTGATTTAAAACAAACGCTTTTATACTTTACCAAAGAAATGTTTGGGAAGTCTAAAATTCGTTTACGTCCGTCTTATTTCCCGTTTACCGAGCCAAGTGCAGAAGTAGATATTTATTGGGGATTAGAAACTGAAACTGATTACAGAATTACCAAAGGAACTGGTTGGTTAGAAATTATGGGTTGCGGAATGGTTGATCCAAACGTGCTTAAAAATGCTAATATTGATCCAACAAAATATTCTGGATATGCATTCGGAATGGGAATTGAGCGTATTGCTATGTTGTTGTATCAAATTCCGGATATTAGAATGTTTTACGAAAACGACAAACGTTTCTTAGAACAGTTTAAGTCGGTAATATAAAAGGTAAAAGCTTAATGGTTAAAAGTACCTTAGCCTTTAACCTAAAACCCTTCGCCTCATAAAATGAAAAAAGACATTACAATTCCAGAAGTTACCGGTATAGAAATTGCTGTTGTTTATGAATACAACGATCTTTATAAAACAGATGATTGGAACATTTACATCATCAACAAAAAAGACATTGGTTTAGAAATGGTTGTCATTGTTTCTCAAGGATTTAACGAAACAAAAACCACGTCTTTATTGCGTAAAAAGATTGATAAACTACCTGCAAATTCTTTTGCAAAAGTGGAGTTTATTCAACCAGAATTATTCAAGTTAAACAATCGTTTTCAAGTTACTTTTTTTGAAGAAAATACTTTGCACGATAAAACTTTTGTCTTTGAAAAAGACACGGTTAAAGAAGGTGCTTTACGCATGATTCCTGAATTGAATAAACGGGGAATTTTAGCTGAGTAGATGATGTTCTCGATACATTTTTATTTCCACTTTGTTTCAATAAAAAACACTCGAACTGACAATACAATAACAATTCGTTTTGATGAACACGTTGTCACTTTAAGTGATTTCTACTTTTTTAAAAAACCTAAATGTCATTCCGAACGAAGAATGAGGAAAAATCTCATTGAAATTATACTTCTTTAGATTTCTCAATCGCTAAAAAAAGCTCGTTTAGAAATGATATTAGTCTGTAGAAATTACCCTAAAAACCCAATAATTAAATACAATAAGGTTGTAATTACACCGCCAATTAACGCATACGGCATTTGTGTTTTTACATGATCTATATGATCACTCGCAGAAGCCATGGATGATATTATGGACGTGTCTGAAATTGGTGAGCAATGGTCTCCAAAAATTCCACCTCCCAATGTTGCTGCAACAATAATTGTAACATCTGCTCCGTGAATGTTTGCCATCGGAATTGAAATTGCCATCATAATTGCAAAAGTTCCCCAAGAAGTTCCTGTAGAAAACGCAATAAACGAACTAATTACAAAAACAACTGCCGGTAATAATTCTGGCGACAGCCATTCTTTGGTTGCATTGGCAACATAAACGCCCGTTTCTAATTCTTTACACGCATCGCCAATTGCAAAAGCCAACAACATTAACAACGCTAATGGCATTAATTCGCTAATTCCTTTTAAAGTTAAATCTACCGCTTCTTTTGGTTTCATAATTCCTTGGATAAAATACATCACTATTGCTACCAACAAAGAAGTAATTACCGCGTACAAAACAGATGAAGAACCAGAACCATTTCCAATTGCTTGTGAAGCGTGATTTAAAAAAGATGTGGATGTTTTTACTGCGCCCCAACCTGTGTATATCAAATTAATTGGCATCATAAAAACCATTACCGCTAACGGAACAATCATATTATATGCTTTTGCTTCGATTCCTTCTTTTGGCGGAAAAGAAGTTACTGCTTCAGAAACCATCGGTGTTGAACCCTCGTTCATCAATAAACCAGTTTCTTTGGTTCTTATTTCGGCTTTTTTCATGGCACCCCAATCTTTCTTTGTAAGAATGACAACGAACACAGTAATAATTGCGATTAACGGATAAAAATTATATTTAATGGAGCTCATCATCAAAGAAAAAGGCTTGTCAATTCCTTGTGTTAATAATAATCCCATAATAAACGCTCCCCAAGCATTAAACGGAATTAAAATGGATGATGGCGCCGAACTAGAATCGGCAATATATGCGAGTTTTTCTCTTGGAATTTTTAATTTATCAAAAATGGGTCTGTATAATGTTCCGACTGTTAATGAGCTAATACTTGTTTCTACAAACAATAATAATCCGGTTACCATTGCTAAAACCTGAACCATAACTCTGCTGTAACCAGCTTGTTTTTTTTCAACTTTTACAATCAATTTATTTAAAATATTGATAAATCCTTCTACACCTCTCGAAAATTGAATAAAAATCAACAATGCGCCAACCAATGCACTAAACATGATGGTTCTTGTGTTTCCTTCGGATTTAAAAACATTGACCAATCCTTCTATCATTGCTAAGGTTCCATCCAAAGGATTCCAGCCTTTTATAATCAACCAAGAAAACCAAATTCCAAATATCAAAGCGATGTACACTTGTTTTGTTCTAAGAGCTAAAATAATTGCAACAATTGGTGGTACAACCGACAAGAAACCATAATCCATAAAAGAAAGTTTTTAATTTTTTTAAAGATACTAATTAAAACAAAATTTGAGTTCTTTTGAAGTTTATTCCTATTTTTATTCTCTAATTATAAACGAACATGTCCAAACTTTATACATCAATTACAAAAAGGCTTCAGCTTTTTATTGAAAAACAAAAAATGTTTTTTGTGGCAACAGCTCCAACAGATGGTAGAATAAATCTATCACCTAAAGGAATGGATTCTTTTAGAGTGGTAAATGAAAATAAAGTTTTGTGGTTAAGTGTTACTGGAAGCGGAAACGAAACTGCTGCGCATTTACTAGAAAACAATAGAATAACAATTGTATTTTGTGCTTTTGACGGCGCGCCAAATATTTTGCGCTTGTACGGAAAAGGGAAAGCAATTCATCCAAAAGATAAAGAGTGGAAAAACCTAGTTTCTTTATTTCCTAAAACTCCTGGAGCGCGTCAAATTTTTGAAATTGATGTTGAAAGCGCACAAACTTCTTGCGGAATGTCGATTCCGTTTTACGAATACAAAGGAGAACGAAACCAATTAAATGATTGGGCAGAAGAAATAGGTGAAGAAGGCATAGAAGACTATTGGAAAGAAAAAAATCAAATTAGTATTGATGGATTTCCTACAAAAATTTTAGATTAACTCTCTTCATTTTCATGCGCTTCTAAATCTTTAGTCAAGTCTAATTTTCTTAACGTAGGATTCACAAAACCTGTTGTTGCCACAGTAATTAAAGTCATTGTTCCCCCAAAAACAACAGCAGTAACGGTTCCCATAATTTTGGCTGTTAATCCACTTTCAAAAGCACCCAATTCATTAGAAGAACCAACAAACATTGAGTTTACAGAAGCCACTCTTCCTCTCATATTATCAGGCGTTTTTAATTGTAAAATTGTTTGACGAATGACCATTGAAATTCCGTCTGTTACACCACTAAAGAACAACGCGACGATTGAAACCCAAAAAATAGAAGACAATCCGAAGACAATAATACAAAGACCAAAACCAAAAATTGCTGCTAATAATTTCATTCCTGCATTTTTACTGATCGGAATATACGCAGTTACCAACATGGTTAAAAAAGCACCAATTGCTGGAGCTGCTCGCAAAGCGCCAAATCCTTCGGGGCCAACTTTTAAAATATCTTGTGCATACACTGGTAATAATGCAATAGCGCCGCCAAAAAGAACCGAAATCATGTCTAAAGTGATGGCTCCTAAAATTGCTTTTGTTTTATATACAAATTGAATTCCTTCTTTTAAACTTTGGAAAATAGGTTCGCCAATTTTTGGGTTTAAGATTGGTTTTCTTTTGATTAAAAACACCAAAAAAAACGAGAGTAAAACTAGCGAAAATACAATGCATAAAGACCAGTGTACACCAATCCAAGCAATTGTAAATCCAGCAAAAGCGGGTCCTAAAACCGACGCCATTTGCCAAGTAGAACTACTCCAAGTTGCAGCGTTTGGATACAATTTTTTAGGAACGATTAACGCGATTAAAGAAAAAATTGTTGGTCCGAAAAAAGAACGTAAAAATCCACCAAAAAACACCAAAGCATAAATGGAAAACAAAATGGTTTGTTGCGACCAACCTTCTACAAAACTTGGTAAGGTTAAGAAAAACAACCCTAAGCTAATCAACGAAAAAGCAGCAGTACAAATTGCTAGTAAATTTCGTTTTTCTTTTTGATCTACAATATGACCTGCAAAAAGTGCCATAGAAACTGCTGGAATTACTTCCATCAATCCAATAATTCCTAAAGACAAAGGGTTTTTTGTTATGCTATACACCTCCCATTCAATAATAATAAATTGCATAGACCACCCAAAGACTAAAGCAAATCGAACCAATAAAAAAATATTGAATTCTTTTATCCGCAAAGCAGCATAAGGATCTTTTTTTGTTTTTTGCACAGCTTTAGTTTAGCTTTAAATCCATTAAAATAGCAAAGGTTTCATTTACATCTTTTTCCTTAACAACAATCGTCATTTCGTGTGTTGTAGAAATAATTTCTTGTAACGGAATGTTTGCCCAAGCCAGTTGCTTTAATATAAAATAATAAACGCCAGATTGATCTAAATTATCTTTTGGTAACTTAATCGTTATAGAAGCTAAGTTTAACACATTATGAATTAAGGTTTCTTTATTAAAAATGTCTTCTACATATTTTTGTAAGTTTTTGCTTATTACAATATTGCTTTCGAAAATTCCTTGAGAAACCGTTAAAAAATAGTCGTTATTATCAGAAGCTTTGCTTAATAATTTTGCAATTTCTTTTAGTAAAGAAGGTGTGTTTTTAAAGGTAAAATCACACAAATCAGAACGAACAATAAAATCTCCTAAATTAGCAGCGAGCTTTTTTATATTCTTTCTAATTCGCAATTCATTTGCTGGAGATAAACGGTTTATCGCCATCATTACAGCGCCAATTTTTATTTCTTTTTTTAATAATTCTGAAACTTCTGGTAAAATAACTCTTGCTAAAGACGAAACATTGATTAATTTTTCGTTCAACGCTTCTTCTATAAAAGGTGTTTTTCGGATGGTGCTTTCTACAGCTTCTTGAATGGTTTTCATTTCTGTTTAATTTTAAACACAGTGTTGTAATATGTAAAAATATTAAATAAAATTGTTACTGATTGTGTTTCGTTGTTTTTTTGTGCAAAAATGAATAAAATGCTTGTTTTAAAATTTGGTGGAACTTCTGTTGGAAATGCAGAAAACATAAAAAAAGTTGTTGAAATTATTACAACGAGTGCGTCTCAAAAAATTGTTGTTTTGTCTGCAGTTTCTGGCACCACAAACTCTTTGTTAGCAATCTCAAAAACAATTCAAAAGAAGCAATTAAAACAAACTTTAGAATTGATACAACTCTTAGAAAACGAATATCAAATTTTAATAAATGAACTATTTGTTACGAATCAATACAAAGACAAAGCGCTTTCGTTTGTATTCGAAAAATTTAATTTTCTTAGAAGTTTAACAGGCACTGATTTAAATTTAGAAAACACAATCGTTGCGCAAGGAGAAATCTTATCTACCCATTTAGTTTCGTTATATTTAAAGGAATCTAACATTTCTTCGACGTTAATTTCTGCGCTCGATTTTATGGAAGTTAAGAAGAATAATGAACCAAACATTTCAAAAATAAAAGAACAATTAACAGCAATACTGAATCAAAAGTCAACAGAAAACCTTTGGATTACTCAAGGTTTTATCTGTAAAAATGACGCAGGAGAAATTTCAAATTTACAACGTGGTGGAAGTGATTATACAGCGTCGTTAATTGGCGCAGCTGTTTATGCGGATGAAATTCAGATTTGGACAGATATTGACGGAATGCACAATAACGATCCGCGATTTGTAGAAAACACCTTTTCTTTAGAAGAAATTTCTTTTGATGAAGCTGCTGAATTGGCTTATTTTGGTGCAAAAATTTTACATCCGCAGAGTTTAATTCCTGCAAAAGAGAACAATATTAATGTGTTGTTAAAAAACACGTTTAGTCCGCTTTCTAAAGGAACCATTATTAAAAATAAAACAGCAAATAACGGGTTTACAGCCATTGCTGCTAAAGACGGAATTACAGCAATTAAAATAAAATCGTACCGCATGTTAATGGCTTATGGTTTCTTAAAAAAAGTTTTTGAGGTTTTTGAAAATAACAAAACACCAATTGACATGATTACAACATCTGAAGTTGCAATTTCTTTAACTGTCGATGATATTTCTTATCTTTCAGGAATAATTTCAGAATTAGAGCCATTTGGTAAAATAAATGTAGATTCTGATTTAAGTATTATTTGTGTTGCTGGTGATTTTTCCCAGAAAAAAGAAGGAATTAGTACGTTGGTTTTTAATGCGTTAAAAAATATTCCTGTTAGAATGATTTCTTACGGAGGAAGTGATTATAACATTTCCCTTTTGGTAAAAACAACTGATAAAATAGCAGCATTAAATTCGTTAAATAACGAATTGTTTAAAGAAAAATATTTGTTGTCGGAAGCAATTGAGACGTTTGAATGCTAAATTAAAAAAGTAAATTTTTTATTCAGTTATTAAATGTAACAAACAACTAATTCAACTTATGCGTTAGTTTTTCAAACTGATCTTTTGCTTCTTTTCCGTTGTATAAAACATTATAAACGGCGTCAATAATTGGTGTTTTTGCGCCATTCTTTTGGTTGATTTCAAAAGCACTTTTTGTCGCGTAATATCCTTCAGCAACCATACTCATTTCCATTTGTGCAGATTTTACGGTATAGCCTTTTCCTATCATGTTTCCAAACATTCTGTTTCTACTAAAAGTAGAATACCCTGTTACTAATAAATCTCCTAAATAAGCAGAGTTATTAATGTTTCGCTTCATTTTATGAACCTTTTTAATAAAGCGTTTCATTTCTCTAATTGCATTGCTCATTAACACGGATTGAAAATTATCTCCATACCCTAAACCATGCGCAATTCCGGCAGCAATCGCATAAATATTTTTTAACATTGCCGCGTATTCAGTTCCGATAATATCATCAGAAATCTTTGTTTTTATATAACTGCTTTCTATAAACTTACTTAACATGATGGCTTTTTCTTGATCTAAACACGCCAATGTTAAGTACGATAAACGTTCCATTGCAACCTCTTCTGCATGACAAGGACCGGTAATTACTCCAATATTTTCTAAAGGAATGTTATAGGTTTTATGAAAGTGTTCACCAATAATTAATCCTGTTTCTGGTACAATTCCTTTAATTGCAGAAAATATCGTTTTCCCCTCTAAAGATGCGGTAATTTTTTCTAGTTCAGATTTTAAAAAAGCAGACGGAATTACAAATATTAAAACATCATAATTACTTACAAAATAATTTATATCGTTAGATATGTCTAATTTCTCTGGTATTAGTTCAGCAGAACTTAGATAATTTGGATTATTATGGAATTTCTTAATGTGTTCAATTGCAGAAACATTGCGCATATACCAACCAACATTTTCTAAATTTTCGGTTAGCATTTTAACAATTGCTGTTGCCCAACTTCCACCGCCAAAAACTGCTATTTTAGGATTTGAATTCATATTTACATTAATTATAGTGGTCAAATGTAATAAAACAAAGTTCTATCGCACAAACCTTGCGTTAATTATTATATTTGTACAAGACTTTTTCTTTTGAGTAATTTAAAACGATTTTTTAAAGACACCATAATTTATGGTATTGCGGCTGTTTTGCCAAGAGCTATAAATATCTTTTTGGTAAAACTACACACTTCAACTTTAGAAGCTGATAAATACGCAGTAAACACAGATTATTACGTCTATGCAGCTTATTTTAACGCGTTACTTACATACGGAATGGAAACGGCCTTTTTTCGTTTTTTTTCGAAAGAAAAAGAGAAAGGGAAAATCGTTTCTACTTCTTTTATTAGTTTATTGGTAACAAGTTTGTTGTTTTTGATTGCAATGTTGTTTTTTAGTGCTACAATTTCAGATTTCTTCGGATTTAAAAATCCGTTGTTTTTTAAATTATTAGTTTGGACCATTACCTTAGATACCTTTGTTGTAGTTCCGTACGCATATTTACGTGTTGCAAACAAACCGATGCGTTTTACCATTTATAAGATCTTAAATATTTTAATTTTTGCACTGTTAAATGTGTTCTTTTTATGGTTTGTTCCGTATGCGATAAAACATCAAATTAGTTTGCCAAGTTTTATCGTAGAATATTACCATTCGTACCCAAAAGTGATGCATATTTTTGTTGCAGGAACCGTTGCCAGTGCCACCACATTTTTACTCTTATTTCCGATTGTTTTTAAGTTTAAAATCGATTTTGATTTTCAGCTTTTAAAGAAAATGTTACGGTACAGTTTACCTATAATGGTAGGAAGTTTGGCTTTTGTGACCAATGAAAATTTAGACAAACTTTTACTGGGAGATTTGATAGGAAAAGAGCAAATGGGAATTTACGCTGCCTGTTATAAGTTAGGCGTTTTTATGACGCTTTATATTATGGCTTTTCGTTTGGGCGCAGAACCCTTTTTCTTTAATCACGCCGATAAAAATAATGCCAAAGAAACCTATGCTAAAATACTTACTTGGTTTACCATTTTAGGTGCATTATTTATGTTAATCGTTGTGGTTTTTATTGATATTTTTGCAGCTGTTTTATTAGGAAAACCAGAGTATTTTGAAGCTTTACAAATTGTACCAATCATCTTATTAGCAAATTTATTTTTAGGAATTTACAACAACTTATCTATTTGGTACAAACTAACTGATAAAACAAAATACGGAATGTATTTTTCGGTTTTAGGAGCAATGATTACCATTGTATTTAACATGTTGATGATTCCTAAAATTGGATTTATGGCTTCTGCTTGGGCAACCTTAATTACTTACGGATGTATGATGATTGTTTCTTATTTTATTGGAAAAAAACATTATCCCGTTCCTTATCAATTAAAAAAAGTTGGATGCTATGTGTTTTTTGCAACCGCATTATGCGGAGTTTCTTTTAGTTTATTTAGAGAAAATAGTTGGTTTTCAATTTCAGCAATTTTTAGTTACTTTGGACTTGTCTTTTTGATGGAAAAACCAACCATAAAACAATTTTTGAAACGCTAAATTATGAACGTACAAATTATCAATACATCAAAACACCAAACTCCAACTTACGAAACCGAAGGTTCTGCAGGAATGGATTTACGTGCAAATATTGAAGAAGCAATCACATTAAAACCGCTAGAAAGAACCATTGTAAAAACAGGGTTGTTTATTGCCTTGCCCATTGGTTTTGAAGCACAAGTAAGACCAAGAAGTGGTTTGGCTGCTAAAAAAGGAATTACAGTGTTAAACTCTCCTGGAACTGTTGATGCAGATTATCGTGGAGAGATTGGTGTCATTTTAGTGAATTTATCGAACAACGATTTTGTAATTAATGATGGCGAACGTATTGCTCAACTTGTCATTGCAAAACACGAACGTGTGAACTGGCAAGAAGTTGAGGTTTTAAACGAAACCGAACGCGGCGCTGGTGGTTTTGGAAGTACAGGAAAATAAAAAATTAGTATAAAGTAAAATAGGTAAAATTATGATTTTAGGAGTATCTGAGTGGTTAAGTGGTAAATTGGGATGGAAAGTACAAAATATTAGAATTGCTTTTGTTGTATGTGTTTTATTTGCTGGTTTTGGTATTGGTTTGTATTTAATTTTATGGGTTGTAAAAATGTTTTCTAAATAGAAAACTACACCTTTTTATATAATTGACTCATTTTACGAACTTCTTCTTGTAATAAATCAAAATTTAAAAACTCGTGAGAGTGATATTGAAATCCTAATTTTTTGTAAAAAGAAAAAGCTTGTGGTTGTTCATTCATCGCGTCTAACCAGATAATTTTATACTTCTTTTCTCTTGCTTTTTCTTCCAACCAAAAAAGTAATTTTTTTCCAATTCCGTTTCCCTGGGTTTTTGGATGGATATAGATACGATGTAATTTAACCTGTTTTTCCGCTGTTAAACCTTCTAGTTTTTGATCCCAAACAATGCGAAAATTTCCAACAACTTCATTCTTAAAAAGGATAAAATAATAATCGCTTTTTGCCTCTAACAAATCTTTTAAAACAGCAGGTTTTGAGTATTGAGAGGCCACATACCAACTTCCATTATCTTTCCAAAAATGCGAATATGCTGGCGGATAAATTTCTTTCATTAAAGAAAACAACAACTCACAATCTGTATTTTTTATGGGTTGTAAAGAAATGTGCTGTGTAACTTGTATCATTATGTAAAAGTAAAAAAGCTATTTCAAATATTGAAATAGCTTTTTAAATTAAGTAGAACTTTTAAAAATACTTAATCTTGATTATTTATTGCATCTTTAATTTTTGTTTCTAATTCTTCGGATAATTCAGGGTTGTCTTTTATCAATTCTTTAACCGCGTCTCTTCCTTGACCTAATTTTGTTTCTCCATAACTAAACCAAGATCCGCTTTTCTTAACAATCCCTAATTCTACTCCAATATCTAAAATCTCACCAACTTTAGAAATTCCTTGTCCGTACATAATATCAAATTCTGCAATTTGAAAAGGCGGAGCAACTTTGTTTTTTACCACCTTTACTTTTGTGCTATTTCCAATAACACGATCGCCATCTTTAATTTGTGTTCTTCTACGAATATCTAAACGAACAGAAGCGTAAAACTTTAATGCATTTCCACCAGTTGTGGTTTCTGGATTACCGAACATTACACCAATTTTTTCTCTTAATTGGTTGATAAAAATTACGGTACATTTTGTTTTAGAAATGGTTCCTGTTAATTTACGTAAAGCTTGCGACATTAAACGCGCGTGTAATCCCATTTTAGAATCACCCATTTCGCCTTCAATTTCTGATTTTGGAGTTAATGCAGCAACAGAATCAATTACAATAATATCAATTGCTCCAGAGCTAATTAAATTATCAGCAATTTCTAGAGCTTGCTCACCATAATCTGGCTGAGAAATAATTAAATTCTCTATATCTACACCTAAATTTTCTGCATAAAAACGATCAAATGCGTGTTCTGCATCAATAAAAGCTGCAATTCCGCCTGCTTTTTGTGCTTCTGCAATCGCATGAAGTGTTAACGTTGTTTTACCAGAAGATTCTGGTCCGTAAATTTCTATCACTCTTCCTCTTGGATAACCACCAACGCCTAGTGCCAAATCTAATCCTAAAGAACCAGAAGAAATAGCGTCTATATCTTCTACTTTACTATCGCCCATTTTCATTACCGCTCCTTTTCCATAGACTTTATCCATTTTGTCTAAAGTAAGTTGTAATGCTTTTAATTTCGCTGTTTTTTCTTTATCTGCTGACATATCTTTTTGCTATAAATTTTTTTAAAAAATAAGAACGACTAAGTTACAAAAAAAGACAATATATAGTTAACAACTATTTTGTATTTTTATAAAAAATAAAAAAACATGAAAAAAGAAATAATAAAAACTTTAGCTCATAATTTTGAAGATCACTCACAAACCACTGAAAACGGGATAGAGTTTTGGTTTGCAAGAGATTTACAACTTCTTTTAGGATATTCTAAATGGGAAAATTTTATAAAAGTAATTAATAAAGCAAAAATAGCTTGTGATGTTACTGGTAATGATATTTTAGACCATTTTCCTGATATCGGGAAAATGGTTGAAATAGGATCTGGAACCAAAAGAGAAATTCAAGATATAATGTTAACAAGATATGCTTGTTATTTAATTGCTCAAAATGGGGATTCAAAGAAAGAAAATATTGCGTTTGCTCAAAATTATTTTGCAATGCAAACAAGAAAGTTTGAGTTAATTGAACAAAGAATTAAAGATTGGGAGAGATTACAGGCTAGACAAAAATTAACGCTATCAGAAAAAGATTTATCAGAATTAATCTATGAAAAAACAGGAAATGATAGAAATTTTGGATTAATACGAAGTAAAGGATATCAAGCTTTGTTTGGTAAATCTACTCAACAAATGAAAACTAAATTAGGTATTCCTAATAATAGAGCTTTAGCGGATTATCTTCCAACTATTACAATAAAAGCAAAAGACTTTGCAACAGAAATTACCGTTTTTAATACAAAGGAAAAAGATTTAAGAAATGAAAGAAGTATTTCTGCAGAACATATAACAAATAATAGATCGGTTAGAAAAATTTTATTAGAAAGAGGTATTACACCTGAAAATTTACCTCCTGAAGAAGATATTAAAAAGCTAGAAAGAAGAGTTAATTCAGAAACAAAAAAGTTAGGTAAAAACCCTGATAAATTAAAATAGTTTTGAAATCTCACCATCATTTTATCCTTCACAAACCTTACGGAACTATTTCTCAGTTTGTAAATCCGCACAAACGGAAGAAAAAATTATTAGGAGAATTGTATAATTTCCCTGAAGGAACCATGGCAATTGGACGATTGGATGTAAACTCAGAAGGCTTGTTGTTATTAACAACAGACGGAAAAATAAGCGAACATATTAGAAGTAAAAAAGTAGAGAAAGAATATTATGTTCAGGTTGATGGAATAATTACTCAAAAAGAAATTGAAGCTTTAAAAATAGGTGTAGAAATTGGTTTTGATGGAAAAAAATACACCACAAAATCGTGTGAAGCTTCTTTGATTTCTCTACCAAATTTTCCAAACAGAACACAGAAAATTAGAGATGAACGTCATGGACCAACAAGTTGGATTTCAATTACAATAAACGAAGGTAAATTTAGACAGGTTCGTAAAATGACTGCGGCAGTTGGTTTTCCGACTTTACGATTAATTAGAGTTAGAATTGGCGATTTAAATCTAGGCGATTTAAAAGCTGGAGACGTTAAAGAAATAGACAATTTAATAAAAAAAGAGAAGTAAAATTACTTCTCTTTTTTATCTACTAGTTTTTAAAACTCAAATCCAATATACACTTGTAAAACTCTATTTTTAGGTTTGTCTTGATCATAAATATCACTTTGACCGATATGATATCTTGCTCCTAAACTTACACCTTCATCACTTTTAAAACCCGCTCCAAGATTAACTCCCCAATCAAAATTATTAGGGACAAACTCTTTTGAAGTATCGTATAAAACAAAACCAGAATCAAAAGTTTCTTTATGTGAAATAGAAAAACCTATTTGTGGCCCAGCTTCTATAAAGAAACTTTTTACAGGATATAACTTTAACATCAAAGGAATGTTTATGTAATCTAACTTTTGGGTATAAGTTCCATTGTTATCCATAATTTTATACCCTTGTTTTGAGTATAAAATTTCTGGTTGAATAGAGAGGTGTTTTCCGATATAAGATTCTACATAAATACCAAGATGATATCCGTGTAATTTTGCTGCTTCTGAAGTTCCGTCAAAACTTACTGACGATAAATTATATCCACCTTTAATTCCTGCTGTTGATGTATTTTTTCTGTCTTGTGCGTTTAATGATATAATACTTGTAATCATTAATACTATTGCTATATATGTTGTTTTCATTTTTATTGATTTTTTAAATTTATTATTTTCCTCCATTTGCTTTTAAATCTGCCAAACATTGTGCGTCTAACGTTGGCACTTGTCCGCCAGAAAACAGATTTCCTATTCCTTGACTAGATTCTGCAGCCCAGTACATTAAACATTTTTTTATATTACAATGTTTTGGGTGATCTGCATCTTCATGATCGCTTTGTAAATTGGTCCCTAAATTTGTTAACCCTAAAAGGTGTCCGAATTCGTGATTAATTACCGATGCTTCTAACAAACTTCTATCGGGTTCAAAAGTACTATCACTTAATCCGTGGATAGTTTCTTCATAAATTACAAAAGAAGTGTTCCAATAAGCAGTCCCTAAAATTGAACTCGAACTAGTATCTTTAGAAGATTTTCCATTGATAAACAATACCCAAACTGCAAGTGTAGTATTCGTATTGTATTTAGTTCTGTGAACTTTTTCTAGTGCTACAACTTCGTCTAAAGTATATACTGTTTTTCCGGTTGATGGAATTTCTTTCGTTACAAATGTTATTCCTTCAGGTTTATAAGTTCTTTTTTCAATAAAACTTTTAAAATTATTTAAAGCCGTTTCGGTAGGTTTAAAACCATTAATATATCCTATTTCAACAACCATCTTTTTAAATATAGTTTCAGAAAGTAAATCGTTCGCAGAAGACCCTGTTGCTTGTCTATTAGCTATAATTGCTGTGCTTCCGTTATTTACCCCTGTTTCTAATGTGCAAGAAAAAAGGATACTACAAATTAAAACTGTTCTTAAAAAAATATTTTTCATTTTGCTTTATTTAAAACTTTACAACAAATTCGTATTGTTGAATTCGTTGTAAAGTTGTCATCAACCAACTATAAACCAATTATTACTTATTTTTTATAGCTTCTTAAAAGTTATTGTTGTAGAAGCATCCGTTTTGCTTTTTAACGTTACCAATGTGTTTGAGTAAGTATCAACGACCCAATCATTAGCCAATGCACTAACCGCCGTATTACTTGCAAAGTTTATATTTAAAAAAACGGCTGTTTCAGAACTTACTGCATAGGTTCCTTCTACTTTTCCAAGTGTAGTATTTACAGTATTTTGAGCCACTAATTTTAAATCGTTTGTAAAATCGATTGACCAGTTTACATAATCACTTGCTTTATTTACGCCCGCTGTTATAAAGCTTTCTACTTTAAACTTTGATTTTGTTAAAATTGCTTCAACTGCTTTTGCTTGTTTTTTTGCTTCTTTTTCTTTTGCATCATACGTTAAACAATCAGAGATGGCATTTTTAAAGTCCGCATCGCTACCAACTTGTGCAGTTGTACCATTACTTAATGTAGCTGTAAAAGGATAATTTACAGCAAAAAGCTCATTGGCATCTAAACCATTCATAAAAGAATACATTTGTTGTTTAGATTGTATTACTACGCTTCCTGTTTGCTCTAAACTAACATTGTAGGTTAAAATAGTAATTGGAAAATCAATATCTACACAAGAAATAGCGTCTTTACCTGTAGCTTCTGTATTTTCACATTCTGCTTTTAAGGCGTTTAATTCTGTTTGATTGTTAATAACAACCTCTGTGTAATTACTTAATTTAGCAGAAATAGGGAAGTCAAAAGTTACCAAGTCGCTATCGTCATTAAATTTTCCCATAATATTTAAAACTGTAGAAAAATCTAAACTACTTAATAATGTGATTCTTTGTCCATTTACTGTTCCTGTTAAAGGGAATAACAACTCTACACATGAATTTCCATCTAAAAAATCGTCTTTAGAGCCGTCATTCATAGCGCTTCGTTTGTAATTTTCTGTTGTTTTAGAAGTAGATGAGTTTGTGTTAGGGTTTGTTCCTACTTGAGAGGTCTCTTCTGTTTGACATGCTGTAAATCCGAATAAGATTACGAAAGCAATTCCTGTAATTAGTTTTAATGTTTTCATTTTAATAAATTTTAATAATTAATGTTTCTTGTTTGTATGAGTAAGACAACTAAACATTAATTTACCCTACCTTTGTTATCAAAATTTTTTATTTTTATTTTTTCAAAACCTATTTATGCCTGATAAATCTCTTTGTGATGAAATTTATTTTAATGAGTTTTATTCTTCTCATATACAGTCTGCTACAAATTTTGCATACTATAAATCTGGCAATAAAAATACCTCTTTAGATTTAGCACAAGAAGCATTTATAAAAATTTGGGAGAACTGTGCAAAAATAGATTTTTCTAAAGCAAAATCATATTTATTTACGTTGGTAAATAACCTTTTTTTAAATAAAGTAAAACACGAAAAAGTAGTTTTTGAATACGCAAAAAGCAGTCCTTACTTAGATGTTAACAATCAAAATCCAGAATATTTACTTGAAGAAGAAGAGTTTAAAGAAAAATTAAAAACAGCTATAGAGGGTTTAACCGAAGCAGAACGAGAGGTTTTTTTAATGAATAGAATTGACGGAAAAAAATACAGAGAAATTGCAGAACTATTAGAAATCTCTCAAAAAGCAGTTGAAAAAAGAATGTCATCTGCTTTAAAAAAATTAAGAAATAAGGTTGATGGCATTTAAGGTAGGGTAAAAACCTTTTTAGTTGTTATATATATAGAGGTATAAAAAATGAAAAACACAAACGACACCCTAAAGTGGCTTAACAGAGACGTTTCTGAAGAGGAATTACTGCGTTTAAAAAAAGCGGAAGATTTTAAAACTTTGGAAAAAATAGCTTTTTATTCTTCTCAAATAAAAACACCAAAAATAAATATTGAAAAATCGCTTGATGATTTAAAAATAAAAACACAAAATAAAACTAAAAAAGGAAAAATTGTTCCTTTTAATTTTAAACACCTTTATAAATACGCTGCAGCGATTGTGATTTTATTTACATCTACTTATTTTTTGTTTTTTAATACTACGTCTACTTATAAAACAAAATTCGCACAAACAAAAAACGTTTATTTACCTGATGATTCTGAAGTAGTTTTAAACGCAAATTCTGAAATTTCTTACGCTAAAAAAAGCTGGGAAGAAAATAGAAATTTAACCTTAAGTGGTGAGGCTTTTTTTAAAGTTAAAAAAGGGGAAAAGTTTACTGTTAATACAGAAATTGGAGAAGTAACTGTGCTTGGAACTCAATTTAATGTTAAAGAAAGAGGTAATTATTTTGAGGTTAAAACATATGAAGGATTGGTTAGTGTTGCGTATAAAGACACGCTTGTAAAATTACCAAGAGGAACTATTTTTAAAGTAATAAATGGTGTTATTGATACAAAAAACACTTTTGATGTAAATGAGAAGTCTTGGTTGCAAAAAGAATCTAACTTTAAAAGTATTCCTTTGCGTTTTGTTTTAGAGGAAATTGAAAATCAGTTTGATTATAAAATAGAAACAAAAAATCTTGATTTAGATATATTATATTCTGGTGGGTTTACTCATACAGATGTAAACATAGCGTTACAATCTGTTACAATTCCGCTACAATTATCTTATAAAATTGACGGTAAAAAAATTACGCTATTTAAATATGCCCAATAAAAAACATGTTGCTTTACTCTTTTGTTTATTAACAATAAGTGTTGCTTTTAGTCAAACTTTAATAAAAAAAGTAGCTCTTTCTTCGTTAATACTAGATCTTGAAAAAGCGTATGCTATTAAATTTTCTTATTCTGATGCTGATGTAAAAAATGTTTTTGTGCAGCAGCCAGATAAAAAAATTTCAATAGACGAGCTTTTGTCTTTTTTAAACGAAAAAACATTTTTACAATTTAAAACTCTTGATAATAGATATATTACCATCTCTTTTTTAAACAAAACTATTGATATTTGTGGAACGGTTTTAGGCACAGCTTCTTTAGAGCCATTAGTGCTCGCATCTGTTAAAATTAATGGATATAAATTAGGTGCCACAACAAATAACGAAGGATACTTTTATTTAAAAAACATTCCTGTTAATTCAACTATAAGCATCTCTTTTATAAGTTATAAAACTAAAAGTATTTCAGCCAAAGAATTATTTTCTATTTCTAATTGTAAACAACTATTTTTAGAAGAAAAAACAGAAGAATTATCAGAAATTACAATTCCTCAGTTTTTAACTTCTGGTTTGCAAAAAAGCATCGATGGAAATACCGTCTTAAACACAGAAAAATTTGGAATTCTTCCTGGTTTGATAGCGCCCGATATTTTAAAAACAATTAAAATTCTTCCAGGAATAGAAAGTGTAAACGAAACGGTTTCTAATATCAATGTTAGAGGTGGAACAAATGATCAGAATTTAATGCTTTGGGATGGAATTAAAATGTATCATTCCGGTCATTTTTTTGGTTTGATTTCTGCTTACAATCCTTATTTAACAAAAAAAGTTACGGTTACTAAAAACGGAACAAGTAGTGCTTTTTCAGACGGAGTTTCATCAACTATTAACATGCAAACTTCAAATAAAATTACCAATCGTTTTTCTGGTGGTGGTGGTTTTAATTTATTAAGTGCCGATGCTTTTGTACAGATTCCAATAAAAGAAAATATAGAACTTCATGTTTCTGCAAGAAGATCGTTTACCGATCTTATACATACTCCAACATATACTAATTATTTTTCGAGAAGTTTTCAAGATAATTCTATCTCATCAAATACTGTAAATAACGGAGAATCAAATTTTTATTTTTATGATTATTCTTTTAAGTTTTTATATGATATCAATTACAAACATGCTATTAGAGCTAATTTTATTCACATCAAAAATAATTTAAAATATCAAGAAAAATACACTTCTAATACTACTACAATAAAAGAAAATAGTGCTTTAAAGCAAGAAAATTTAGGCGCAAAAATTAGTTGGGTTGCAGACTGGAATACTAATTTTTCTACTACTTTTTTTGCTTTTTTTTCTGATTATAAAATAAATTCTTCAGATTATAATAAAGATACAGATCAGTTTCAAACACAATTGAATAATGTGCTAGAAACAGAAATAAAACTAAATGCTAAATATAACTTTTCTGAAGCTTTGCATTTTTTAAATGGATTTGTTTTTAACGAAATTGGTGTTAGAAACAGCACAACTGTAAATGCACCAACGTTTTCTAAAACAGTTAAAAATGTATTGCTAAAAAGTGCTTATTTCTCTGAAATTGAATACAATAAAAAGAACACCTATGTTCGGTTTGGAATGCGTGTAAATTATTTTCATAAGTTTCAAAAATTTGTAATAGAGCCTAGAATTAACATCAGACAAAAATTAAATTCTGATTTCTTTTTAAAACTAGAAGGTGAGTTTAAAAACCAAACTACAGCTCAAAAAATAGATTTTGAAGATAATTTTTTAGGAATTGAAAAAAGAAGATGGATTCTCTCTGATGATAAAAACACACCTATTGTAAAAAGTAAACAAATTTCATTTGGTACTGAATATTCTAAAGATAAATTATATATAGATCTTACTGGGTTTTATAAAAAAGTAAACGGAATTACAACAGCAAATCAAGGATTTTATAACAATACACAAACTTTTAATGCTATTGGTAATTATACCACAAAAGGTGTGGAGTTTTTAATAAATAAAAAAACGAATACCATTAGTACTTGGTTAAGTTATACCTACTCAAAAAACGAGTATACTTTTACTGCTTTTCATCCTGCTACATTTTCTAATAGTTTAGATATAACACATTCTCTTAGTGCTGCTTTTAATTATAATTTTAATAAAAATTTAAACGTTTCTTTTGGTGGAGTTTTACGTTCTGGAAAACCATATACAAAACCGGTAGAAGGAAATGAAACCATACAAAATGGAAATAAAACAATAGTAAATTATGATAATCCTAATACAGAAAGATTAGATAACTTTTTTAGAATTGATGTTTCTGGAAGTTATAAATTTAAATTTTCTGAGGCTATAAAATCTACAATTCGTATTGGTTTTACAAATATAATTGATAGAAAAAACACCATAGATTCTTACTATGTGGTTGATAAAAATAGTGGTAATAATATAAGAAGAGTAAATAATTATTCTTTACCTTTTACTCCGAATTTAAGTTTTAGAGTAACTTTTTAAACTTAGATTCTCAGCATTTCTATATGCGGAATTCCATCTTCTAAATACTCGTCTCCTACTTTTTTAAATCCGTGAGATTCGTAGAATTTTTTTAAATATACTTGAGCGGATATTGTAATTTCTGTAGTGTTAAATTTATCTTGAACTGCTTTTATAGAAGCTTTCATTAAATTATGTCCGTAACTAAATTTGCGTTCTTTAGCATCAACAACAACTCTACCAATACTTGCTTCTTTAAAATAATCTCCAGGTTTAAAAATACGTGTGTATGCAATAATTGAATTCTTTTTCACACCAAAAACATGTAATGATTTTTGATCTTTAAAATCTAAATCTTGATACACACAGTCTTGTTCAACTACAAAAATTTCTGATCGTAATTGTAAAATACGATACAATTCATCTAAAGTTAGTTGATGAAATTCTTTAATAAAAAATTCCATTTTAAGAACAAGATATTTTAGTTACTCTAGTTGCATGACGACCACCTTCAAACTTTGTATTTAAAAATATATCTACAAAACCCAGCGCTTGTTGTAAAGAAACAAAACGAGCTGGAATGGTTAAAATATTTGCATTATTGTGTTGGCGGGTTAAAGTAACTAACTCATTATTCCAACAAAGCGCCGCTCTTATTCCTTGATGTTTATTTGCGGTCATTTGAGCACCATTTCCAGAACCACAAAGTATAATTCCAAATATTGCTTTACCAGTTTCAACTGCTTCTGCTGTTGGATGAATTGCATCAGGATAATCCATAGAATCATTTGTATTAGTTCCAAAATTTAAAACAGTATAACCTGCAGCTTCTAATTTTTTTATAATTTTGAATTTATAATCTGTTCCTGCGTGATCATTACCAATTGCAATTGTCATAATATGTTGTTTTTAATAGGATTAAGTACACAAAAATAAGTATAAAGATGGTTATCAACAGGTATAAATAAATAATTTTTTACAAATCTTAATAACCTTTTAAAAATAAGAGTTTTACGTATATTATCTAAATGTTAAGAAGTATTCTTATTTTTTTAAAACTTTTTTTGATGGTTTCAAAAATTATTACAATACAAGAATGTAAATGAAACTACCAACTTTTTTTTTGATTTTATAATAGCAATTTATCAACATAAAATTAACCTCTTCTTTACAATCTATATTTACTAAACAATTAAGAAAATCTATGTATAACTGTTTATATAAATTGTTAATAAACTAAAAAAAGAATTGATTTTTAAGCTTTTAAAAAATAGATACATTGTTTATTAAATTTAATAAGTGATATAAAAAAATAATTAAGAAAATACTTATTGTATCTGTTAACACTATATCATTAACATCATTTTTTTTAAAATTTAATTAAAGAATATGATTATAATTATATAAAGTGTTAATAACTCAAAAAAAGGAAAAAACAAATTAAATAGTTTTAGTATTTAATTGTTTAAAATGGATTGAGTCTTTTTGAATTTTTACAGATTCTGGAGAAGTGTGAGAATTTAAAGGAGCATTTATATGTATTACAGTAATAAAAATACCTGTGATAAATATAAATATAAATAATGCTATTATTTTATGAAATTGTTTCATTTTTATAAACTTCTTACACTATAAAGACGTGTATTATTAAAAAGTGTTACAAAAATTTTAAGATTTCTTTAACTTTTTTATACTAAACTCATTTCAGTATCTTTTTAAGGAATCACAAATTGAATCGCTGTTTCTATAATTGATACAGAAACAGCACCTGTGTTTATTAATTCTCCATCAGCTTGAATAAAAGGTTTTTCTGATTTTGAAATTGGTATAATTTTTAAAGAATTAGTTTTATAAGTTTCTACTTTTTTATGATATAAAATTTTTCCATTGTATAATTTTGGTAAATTAAAAATCATATCTAATAAAGTTAAATTTTTAGCAATGGTAACATCTAATAAACCATCCGAAGTATCTATATCTTTTGTAAATTGCATTCCGCCTCCAGAAAATTTACAGATTCCAAAAACAACCATTAAACATTTTTCTTGTATTTTTTTTTCGTTAATTTTTATTGTAAAATCAACAGGTTTATATAATAATAATCCATACAATCCACTTAATAAATAAGCAATTCCACCAAAACGTTTTAAGTTTTTTAATTTGTTTACAACATAACCATCATAACCGATTCCTGCTACATTAGTAAAGTATGTTATCATGTTATTTTCTGTTTCTAATTTACCAATATCTTGCAGTATTGTTTTTTCTTTACTGATTATTGCAATAGAATTCTCTATCTTTGCATTAATATTATAAGTTTTTACCCAATCATTTCCAGTACCAATTGGTATTACAGCAAGTTGTATAGTGTTAGTTTCTACTAATTTTTGCTTCATTATTCCGTTCACAACATGATGTAACGTTCCATCTCCACCAACAGAAATTATTTTAGTAAATCCATTTTTAATAGCAGTTTCTACTAATTCTTCTTCATGTTTAGAATAATCAGTAAAAGCAAATGAAAACGAAATGTGTTGTTTTTTTAATTCATCTGAAATTTCTCTCCAAATTTTTTTAGATTTTCCGTTTCCAGATGTAGGATTCATAATTAAAAACCAATCAGTTTTCATAAAAAAATAAATTAATTAAAAAGCAAAATACAAAAATTGAATTCATAATAATAAATTAATAAAGAATACAATTAAAATTGTGTAATTTGCTATCAATAAAAACAATAAAAGACATATGTCTAAAAAGAAGAAAATTTTTAAAAAGAAAGGAAAAATCATTAAAGATTTAACCAGAAATATATTTAAAATATTAAATGAAGATGCTAACTTATCTTATAACTATAAACAAATAGCATCTAAAATGGGTATTTCTGATACCGATGGAAAAACGCAAGTTTTAAAAAAATTAGCTGAACTTACAGCTACTAAAAAAATTAAAGAAACCGATAGAGGAAAATTTAAAATAAATAAAGATAGAAAGTACAGTATTGGAACTTTAGATGTAACATCTAACGGAAATGCATACTTTATTTCTGATGATTTTGAAGAAGATATTTTTATTCCGTCAATCAATTTAAACAAAGGTTTACATAAAGATACCGTTAAAGCATACACGTATAATAAACGTGGAAGTAAAAAACTAGAAGCCGATGTAGTAGAAGTGTTAGAAAGAGCAAAAACTGATTTTGTTGGTGTATTACAACTCAATAAAAATTTTGGTTTTGTTGTAGCTGATGATAATAAAATGTATGTTGATATTTTTATATCGCAAAACAAAATTAACGGTGCAGAAGATGGAGATAAAGTGGTTGCTACTTTAACAGATTGGCCATCAAACTCTAAAAATCCATTTGGAAAAATTACCACAGTTTTAGGTAAACCTGGAGATCATAATACAGAAATGCATTCTATTTTAGTAGAATATGGTTTACCGTACGAATTTCCAAAAGAAGTAGAAGACGAAGCAGATAATCTTCCAATAGAAATTACAAATGCAGAAATTGCAAAACGTAGAGATATGCGAAGCGATTTAACCTTTACTATTGATCCGAAAGATGCAAAAGATTTTGACGATGCTTTATCGTTTACAAAATTAGAAAACGGAAATTATGAAATCGGAATTCACATTGCAGATGTTTCGCATTATTTACAAGAAAAAACACTTTTAGATGATGAAGCTTATGAAAGAGCAACATCAGTGTATTTAGTTGATAGAGTTGTACCAATGTTGCCAGAAATGTTATCAAACGGAGTTTGTTCTTTACGACCAAATGAAGAAAAATTAACTTTTTCTGCTGTGTTTGAAATCAATGAAAAAGCACAAATTATTAATAAATGGTTTGGTAGAACTGTTACATATTCAGATCAACGCTTTGCATATGAAGAAGCACAAGCTGTAATAGAAAATTGTAGTTTATCAACAATAAAAGAATATATAATGCCGGCTGATATCTCTATTATAGATAAAGAATATACGGTAACAAAAGAAATTGTTGAAGCAACGTTAAAACTAGATGAACTTGCTAAAAAAATGCGTAAAAAACGTATGAAAGCTGGTGCAATTTCATTTGATAGAGTAGAAGTAAAATTTAATTTAGATGAAGAGGCAAATCCTACAGGAGTTTTCTTTAAAGAATCTAAAGATGCTAACAAACTAATTGAAGAATTTATGTTATTAGCAAATAGAAAAGTAGCAGAATTTATTGGTCAAGAAAACGGAAGACCAAGTAAAAAAACATTTATTTATCGTGTACACGACGAACCAAATATTGATAAATTAAACGCTTTACAAGGCATTGTAAGTAAGTTTGGTTATTCTTTAAAAACAGATTCAAAAGAAGTTATTTCGCAATCATTAAATAAACTACTTTCAGACGTTCATGGGAAAGCAGAATCGAATATGGTAGAAACCTTAGCGATTAGAACCATGAGTAAAGCAGAATATACAACTGAGAATATTGGTCACTACGGATTAGCTTTTGATTACTACAGTCATTTTACATCACCCATAAGACGTTATCCTGATGTAATGACACATCGATTACTACAACATTATTTAGATGGCGGAAAATCACCTAAAGCAGAAATTTATGAAGAAAAATGTAAACATTCTTCAGAAATGGAATATCTAGCTTCAAAAGCAGAACGCGATTCTATCAAATACATGCAAGTAAAATATATGCAAGAACATCAAGAGCAAGAGTTTGAAGGTGTTATTTCTGGAGTTACAGAATGGGGAATTTATGTAGAAATTAAAGAAAACAAATGCGAAGGAATGGTTCGGATTAGAGATATAAAAAGTGATTATTATATTTTTGATGAAAAACAATATGCAATCGTTGGTCAATCAACGAAACAAATTTATCAGTTAGGAGATGATGTGGTTGTAAAGGTTAAAAAGACCGATTTAGAACGCAAACATTTAGATTTTACTTTAATAGAAAAATAAAAAAGTTTTTAACGGAATAATAGAAGTAAAGAATTAATTAAAAGCTTTTTGTATCTTTGTTTTAAAATTAGAAATGATGAATTTATATAATATGATTTTGTTTATTGGAATGCCACAAGTAGTTATAATTATTGTGGTTGTTTTATTACTTTTTGGAGGTAGAAAAATTCCTGAATTAATGAAAGGTTTAGGTAGCGGAATTAAAGAATTTAAAAACGCAGCCAAAGAAGATGATAAAGATAAAATAGAAGATAAAAAATAAACTTTTATTTTAAGAAAAGATAAAAAAAGCTCAACTGTACAGTTGAGCTTTTTGTTTTTCATCAAATTAAAAACATCCCCCAATGTTTTTAATTTAAAAATTAATGTTGCAAATATATGTTTGAATAAGTTATAATTCTCTATGTTTTTAAATTTTGTTATAAAAAGGAATAAAAATTTTATTTTTGGGATAAAAAGGAAAAGAATTAACTTAATAAACTTTTTAAAGATTGTTTGCTAAAACTTCTAGAAACAGGAACATCAAAAGGAATAACGTCAGATTTTAATAAATAACCTCTAGCGTTTCCATGAATGTCATTAATAAAGTTAACATTTATGATGTATGACTTATGACAGCGTATAATAGAAGTATAATCTTGTAATTCTGTGTCAATTTTAGTTAAGGTAACTCTTAGTATCTTTTCTTTTAAATCGTTATTTTTATTTATAAAAAAATTTGCATAATTTCCTTGTGATGAGATGTATACCAAATCATCAGTTTTGAAAACAATTTTTTCTTTTTTATTATCAGAATAAAGTGTAACCTCTGTTTTAAATTTTTTTTCTACTAATTTTTCTTTGTTATAAGTATTAATTTCTTTTGCCCTCTTTTTCCTCTTTTCTCTTACACTTTTTTCATTTATAAAAACAAAAAAAAGTAACGGAATTATACCAACTAAAAAAACACAGGTTAAAAAAGGAAAATAATGCAAGTTTTTAATACCAAAAACATTTTTATATATACCCCCTAAACACCACAAAACAGATCCAATTAAAACAATCCCAATTAATATTAGAAAAATATTTCTTCCAATAGTCCATTTGTCTTCATCAAAATAACTTTTAAAGAGCAGTGCAGGAATATATAACATAAAAAATACACTAAAAACGGTAGCACCCCCTAGAAGAATAGTGTATTCTAAAACCAAATCGACTAAAGAGCTTAAGTTAAAAGGTTTAAAAAGGTATAAAAAAATAAACACAAAAAACCCAAAAGAAAAACTTATTTTTAATTTAAACTTTACTGATGGATTGAAATAATAAGGAGTAGAAAGCCAAGAAAAAAAGGATTTCATAATACATTTATTTTTAAATTTTTACTGCTGTTCCAGAAGCTGTTACCATTAACATTCCGCCAGAAGCACCCACAGTTTCATAATCTAAATCAACACCAATTACAGCATCTGCATCTAAACGCATTGCTTCATCTTGCATTTCTTTTAATGCAATATCTTTAGCTTCGCGCAGTACTTTTTCATAAGAACCAGATCTACCACCAACAATATCTCTAATTCCAGCAAAAATATCTTTAAATAAATTTGCTCCAATAATAGTTTCACCTGTAACAATACCTAAATATTGTTTTATTTTATGTGTTTCTAAGGTGTTTGTTGTAGATACAATCATTATTCTTCTTTTTTATTAGCTTTATTTTCTTTGATACTTTCTCCTATTTGATTTGTTGCTGCAAAACTAGCAACCATGTCATTTAACATAGAACTTGCTGCGTTTGGATTGTTTGGCAATAAAATTAAATTGCTATTTGTATCTGCGCCAATAGACTGTAATGTATCGTAATGTTGTGTAATTACAATTAAAGCTGATGCTTCTTGTGAGTTGATCCCTGCTCTGTTTAAAACTTCTACAGATTCTTCTAAACCGCGCGCAATTTCTCTTCGTTGATCTGCAATTCCTTTTCCCTGTAGGCGTTTGCTTTCTGCTTCTGCTTTTGCACGTTCTACAATTAAAATACGTTGTGCATCTCCTTCGTATTGCGCAGCAGTTTTTTCTCTATCTGCAGCATTAATTCTGTTCATCGCAGCTTTAACTTGTGCATCAGGATCTATATCTGTAACCAACGTTTTAATAATGTCATATCCGTAATTTGACATGGCATCGTTTAATTCTGTTTTTACAGCGATAGCAATATCGTCTTTCTTCACAAAAACATCGTCTAATTTCATTTTTGGAACTTCTGCTCTTACTACATCAAATACGTAAGATGTAATTTGATCGTGTGGATAATCTAACTTATAAAAAGCATCGTATACTTTTTCTTTTATGACCATAAATTGTACAGAAACTTTTAATTTTACAAAAACATCGTCTAAAGTTTTGGTTTCTATTATGACATCTAATTGTTGAATTTTTAAACTGATTCTTCCGGCAATTCTATCAAAAACAGGAATTTTTAATTGCAAACCAGAATGACGAATACTTTGAAACCTTCCAAAGCGCTCAATAATTGCTGATGTTTGTTGTTTCACAGTAAAAAATGAGGCAAATAATATTAAAAAGCCTAAAACGATAAGGATTATAAGAGTTGGATTCATGATTTTTATTTTACGATTAGAAATTTTTCTTAAAGGTACAAAATAATACCTCTTAATTACGAGACGCAATTTTTAAGAATTGTTACAACAAGATATCTTTTTTTAAAAACTAAAGGTAATTCCGTTTTCTAATTTGTATTGTTCATTAGGAATTCCAAAAACAGGAAAAGTATCAAATTGATAAGAAAAAGTTGTCGTTAAATCTACATTCTTAAAAAGTGATAGTATGAATGAGGTTTCACTAGAAATACGATAATCTTTAAAAACGTCTATTTTTGGTTGATAATAGGTTGTGCTTGTAATTGCAATCGTTTTTTTTGGACGCAAGCTAAACGAAAAATAAAAATCGCCTCGCATATTTTTTTCAATAACATCTCCACTTACACCAACAGAACTCTCTTGTTCATACATTATTAATGTACCCAAATAAAAAGTATTCTTTTTAGATTGATATATTTTATATCGTGTTCCTAAACCAAGTAAAGTTCTGTGGTTGATAAAAGAAACTTGGTCTTTTTGAAATTGGACAAAACTTTCAAAGGAAAATTTTTGATGAAAGCGATAATTATACCTTAAATGTTGTACATTTTTATTGGTTAATCTTTCTCCATTTAGTTCATTAAACTCAAATTTATTAAGAAAAAGAAAAGTGTTTTTTTTAAAAGAATATTGTAGTGTTAAATCACTACTTAAATTAAACTCTTTATTTACATTTTTTGTCAACTCAAGATCTAAACTTGCTTTACCAATAAAACGTATCGAATCAGCAGAATTTCTTACACCTTCTACATTAATTACTTGCGCATTAAGTAAAAAATTGCATCCTAAAAAACCTAAAAAAATTACTTTTTTAAACACGATTTCACTAATTATAATTTTTGAACAGCATTTTCAATTCTTTTTACTGTTTCTTCTTTGCCAATCATTTCTATAATATCAAATAAATGTGGACCTTTTAAAGCCCCAACTAAACTTAAACGTAGCGGTTGCATTACTTTTCCAAAACTAATTTCTTTAGCAGTAATCCATTCTTTAATTACAGTTTCTGTATTTGTTGATGAAAAATCTTGAATGTCTTTTATTATCGGTATAAATTCATTCATTAACGAGCCAGTTTCTGGCTTCCAGTTCTTTTTTGATGCTTTTGCATCATATTCTGTTGGAGATTGAAAAAAGAAATCTGATAGATTCCAAAAATCTGCAACAAAAACAGCGCGTTCTTTGATTAAAGAAACCACTTTTTGAACGTAACTTTTATCTTTAGAAATTCCTTTTTTTGATAAAATTGGTAAAAACAATTCTGTTAATGCTGCATCAGATTTTGTTTGCATGTATTGCTGATTGAACCAGTTTGTTTTTTCTGGACTAAATTTTGCTCCAGATTTACTCACTCTTTTTAAATCAAATGCTTCAACCAATTCTTCTAATGAAAAAATTTCTTGTTCTGTTCCAGGGTTCCAACCTAATAAAGCTAACATATTTATAAATGCATCCGCAAAAT
This sequence comes from Polaribacter huanghezhanensis, assembly GCF_030444335.1. Taxonomy (NCBI): domain Bacteria; kingdom Pseudomonadati; phylum Bacteroidota; class Flavobacteriia; order Flavobacteriales; family Flavobacteriaceae; genus Polaribacter; species Polaribacter huanghezhanensis. The sequence continues at coordinate 870,929 of NZ_CP128595.1, forward strand.
ATCCATCTTCTTTATATCCACGAGAAACTTCACCAGTTTGTTCGTTGGTGTATGCTAAAGGAAACACCGGAAATCCTAATTTATCGCCATCACGTTTGCTTAATTTTCCTTTTCCGACTGGTTTTAAAATCAGCGGTAAATGCGCAAATTTTGGAGATTCCCAACCAAAAGCTTTGTATAATAAAACGTGTAATGGCATTGACGGCAACCATTCTTCACCACGAATTACGTGACTAATTTCCATCAAATGATCATCTACAATATTTGCCAAATGATAGGTTGGCATTCCGTCTGATTTAAACAATACTTTATCATCTAATGTATTCGTGTCAATTTTAATTGTTCCACGAATTTCATCATTCATAATTAATGATTCGTCTTGTGGTGTTTTAAAACGGATGACATATTTATCGCCAGCATTTAATTTTGCAAGAATTTCATCTTTAGACAAACTTAAAGAGTTGTTTAGTTTTAATCTGTTGTGCCAATTGTAGATAAAAGTTTTCCCTTTTTCTTCGTGATCTTTTCTATGAAAATCTAATTCTTCTGAAGAATCAAAAGCAAAATACGCCCAACCTTTTTCAATTAAAGTATCCGCATATTTTTTATACAAATCTTTACGTTCTGATTGGCGGTAAGGACCAAATTTTTCGTTTTTCTCTGGACCTTCATCAAAAGGAATGTTACACCAATTTAATGCATCAATAATATACTGTTCTGCGTTTGCAACATAACGAGTTTGATCTGTGTCTTCGATACGCAACACAAAAGTTCCGCCGTGTTTTTTAGCAAATAAATAATTAAATAAAGCGGTTCTTACACCACCAATATGTAAAGGTCCAGTTGGACTTGGTGCAAAACGAACGCGAATAGTAGATTCCATTTTTTCTTTTTTGTTGCCACAAAGATACTTTTTATTAGATGAGAAGAGAAAAAAGATAAAAGAAAAAAGAATGGTTTTTATTGAGATTTAACGGTTTCTTTCTAGCAAAACCTTTTAAAAACACTATTTTTATTGGTTAGAGAATGGATTCATATAAAAACATAGAAAAAAAACTACATCAGTTTGTACGTAAATTTTACACAAACGAACTTATAAAAGGAACTATTTTGTTTCTTTCGTTAGGTTTTTTGTACTTTTTTTTCACGCTTTTTATTGAGTATTTTTTATGGTTACAACCAACAGCTAGAACCTTTCTTTTTGTTCTGTTTATTTTGGTTGAATCATATTTACTTTTTCGATTTATTGTAACGCCAATTTTTAAGTTGATTGGTTTAAAAAAAGGAATTTCATTTACCCAATCTTCTAAAATTATTGGAAATCATTTCCCGAACGTTGCAGACAAGTTAATCAATGTTTTACAACTTAAAGAAGCGACTAATCAATCGGATTTATTATTGGCAAGTATCGAGCAAAAAGCAAAAGAATTACAGCCAATTCCGTTTGCAAAAGCAGTTAATTTTAAAACAAATACAACCTATTTAAAATACGCTGCAATTCCAGTTTTAATTTGGATAATCATTACCATTACAGGCAATTTTAATATTTTTGATTCTTCTTTTAAAAGAGTTGTTAATTACAGAACAGCATTTGTTCCGCCAGCGCCGTTTTCGTTTTATGTCGTAAATAAAAATTTAAAGGTAATTCAAGGAAAACCGTTTACTTTAGAAATTGAAACGAAAGGAAAAGTGACACCGTCAGATGTTACTATTTTTTACAACCATCAAAGTTATTTTTTACAACATCAAAACGGCATCTTTTCGTACACATTTACAGACACAAGAAAAAACATTTATTTTTATGTAGAAGCTAACGGAATTGTCTCAGAAAACTACGAACTGAATGTAATAAAAACACCTATAATTCAGCATATTTCTATTGATTTAAAGTATCCAAAATATATTGGTAAAAATAACGAAACCATTAACAATACAGGAACTATTTTAATTCCAGAAGGCACAAAAACCACGTGGAACGTTGCTACAAACCAAACAGATTCTGTTGCTTTTATTTCTTCGAAAAATAAAGTGTTTTTTAACGAATCTAAAAATAATTTTTTCACTTTTTCTAAACGGATCTTAAAACCACTTAGGTATCAAATTGCAACTTCAAATTCTGAATTAAAAGAGTTTGAAAAACTCTATTTTACAATTGATGTTGTAAAGGATGAGTTTCCAGAAATAGAAGTCTTATCAGAGATTGATAGTTTAAATAACACAGCTCAATTTGCTGGTAAAATTTCTGACGATTATGGAATTAAAAAACTAGAAGTTGTTTTTTATGATGAGGAAAATCCGACAGAAAAAAAGACACAAAAAATCGCATTTGATAAAGAACAAAATCAAACCTTCTATTATAACTTTCCAGGAGATTTAGAAATTAATAAAGGAATTAATTACGAAGTTTATTTTCAGGTTTTTGATAATGATGCTGTTAATGGAAGTAAAAAAAGCGAAAGTAAAAAGTTTCGTTTTAGAAATAAAACGGATAACGAAATTGAAGAAGAATCGGTTTTACAGCAACGCAAACAAATTAAATCGATAGAAAATACACTTCAAAAAAAGAAAGATCAAGAAAAAGAATTAGAAGAAATTAAGCAAGATTTACAGAACAATAAAAATGTAAATTGGAATGATAAAAAGAAGATTGACAATTATATAAAACGGCAGGAACAATACAAACAAATGATGCAGCGTCAAACAGACAAACTGCAAGAAAACATCAAAGATTTACCAAAAGATTCTAAAACAATTAAAGAAAAAAAAGAACAACTTAAAAAAAGAATCGAAGAACTAAAGAAGCTAGAAAAAGAGCAAAAACTGTTAGACGAATTAAAAAAGTTAGCAGAGAAATTAAATAAAGACGATTTACTTAAAAAAGTAAAGCAATTAGCAGAACAAAACAAACAGCAAGAACGCAGTTTAGAAAGAATACTAGAACTTACAAAACGGTTTTATGTAGAGCAAAAAACCATGCAAATTGCTACTAAATTAAACGAACTTTCTAAAAAACAAGACAGCCTTTCTAAGTCGCTAAAACCAGAGTTGAATCAACAAAAAGAGATAAAAAAAGAATTTAAAGAAATTGAAAAGGAACTTAAAACTTTAGATAAAGACAATAAAGCGTTGAAAGAACCAATGCAAATTCCTGACACAAAAGCAGCACAAAAAGAGGTTAATAATCAATTAAATAAAGCAGAAGAAAATAATCAGTCGGATAAAAATCAACAACAAAAAAGTCAGAAAAAAGTTTCTCAAAAAATGCAAGAAATGAGTCAGAAAATGCAACAAGCAATGTCTGACATGGAAGGAGAAATGAAAGAGGCAAACGAGAAATCGTTACGAATCATTTTAGAAAACTTATTAAACTTTTCTTTTCAACAAGAAAATTTGATGAATACGTTTTCAAAATTGAGTGTTTCTCATCCAGATTTTGGAAAAGAGTTAAAAAGTCAGAACACGTTAAAAACGTATTTTGAACATATAGATGATAGTTTGTATGTATTGTCTATGCGTTTGCCAGAAATATCGCCAATTGTGCAAAAAGATCTTGTGAGTGCGCATTATAACTTAGATCAATCCTTAGATAATTTTGCAGAAAACAGATTTAATAACGGATTGTCAAATCAACAATATGTAATGACTTCTGTTAATAATTTGGCTGATTTTTTAAGTGATATTCTAGACAATATGCAACAACCAAAAATGTCTAAATCTGGTAAAGGAAAAAAAGGAGGAAAGTCATTTAGTTTACCAGATATTATTCAGAAGCAAGAAGATATTGTTAAAAAAATGCAGGAAGGAAAGAAAAAAGGAGAACAGCAAAACGGACAAAAGAAAGGCAATCAAAAAGGAGAAAGTAAAGGAAATAGAAATAATGAGTTGGATGGAGAATTGTATAAAACCTATCAACAGCAATCTCAGCTTAGACAAGAATTGCAAGATGCGTTAAAAAAGAATGGATTGGGAAATAATCTAGAAGCCAAAAAAGTACTAAAATCGATGGAAGAATTGGAAAACGAAATTCTAGAAAAAGGGTTTAATACGACAACACTTCAAAAAATGCAGCAGCTTAAATACAACCTTTTAAAACTAGACAAAGCAGCTTTTGAACAAGACAAAGACACGAAAAGAAAATCCATTTCTAACCAAAAAAAGTACAACTCAAACAAGGCTAAACTATTGATTAAAAAACTGTTTTACAATCAAACAGAAATATTAAATAGACAATCATTACCTTTGCAAAAAATTTATAAAAAGAAAGTACAAGTGTATTTTAGTAATTTTAAAAGCAAAAAGAAAAGTGATTGAGTTTAATTATGAAGCTGATTTTAAATTAACAAATGAAATAAAAATTGCAAACTGGGTTGAAAGCTGTATTGAAAAGAACGACTTTAAAGTTGGAGAAATTAATTATATTTTCTGTGACGACGCCTATTTGCATAAATTAAATATTGAGTTTTTACAACACGACACGTATACTGATATTATCAGTTTTGATAATACGTTGGGTACAATTATTGGTGGAGATATTTTTATTTCTATAGAAAGAGTGGCTGATAATGCGGCTACTTATAATTCTTCTTTTGACGTTGAATTGCAGCGTGTTATGATTCATGGTGTTTTACACTACATGGGTTATAAGGATAAAACAACTGATGAAAAAATAATAATGAGGGGTAAGGAAGATCAGTGTTTGATGTGTTTAAATAACTGATAATCAAATAAATAAAATAAAAGTTTCACGTGAAACATGTAAAATGAGTCTTTTTTCAACAACATATGATGTAATTGTCGTTGGTGGTGGTCACGCAGGAAGCGAGGCGGCAGCAGCAAGTGCAAATATGGGCGCACACACATTGCTTATAACAATGAGTTTGCAAACGATTGCGCAAATGAGTTGTAATCCTGCTATGGGAGGAATAGCAAAAGGACAGATTGTTCGTGAAATTGATGCGCTTGGCGGATTTAGCGGAATTGTTACTGATAAAACAGCAATTCAGTTTAAAATGCTAAACAAATCTAAAGGTCCGGCGATGTGGAGTCCAAGAGCGCAATCAGATAGAATGCGTTTTTCTGAAGAATGGAGAAAGGTTTTAGAGCAAACTGATAATTTAGATTTTTATCAAGATTCTGTGAACGGATTGTTGTTTGAAGGCAATAAAATTGTTGGTGTAAAAACAGTTTTAGGTTTGGAAATAAAATCAAAAACGGTAATTATAACTGCAGGAACTTTTTTAAATGGATTGATTCATATTGGCGAAAAAACATTTGGCGGAGGAAGAGCGGGTGAAGGAGCTTCAACTGGAATAACAGAAGATTTAGTAAAAAAAGGGTTTGAATCAGGGAGAATGAAAACAGGAACACCGCCGAGAGTTGATGCGCGTTCTTTAGATTTTTCTAAAATGATAGAACAACCAGGGGATGAAAATCCAGAAAAATTCTCCTTTTTACCATCAACAAAACCGTTGACAAAACAACGCTCTTGTTACTTGACGTATACAAACCCAGAAGTACATGAATTGTTGAGAGAAGGTTTTGATCGATCGCCAATGTTTAATGGTAGAATACAATCTACCGGGCCAAGATATTGCCCCTCTGTTGAAGATAAAATTGATCGATTTGCATCAAAAGATAGACATCAAATGTTTATTGAACCAGAAGGTTGGGATACGGTTGAAATCTATGTAAATGGTTTCTCTACTTCTTTACCAGAAGATATTCAAGATAAAGCAATTCGTGCTGTTGCAGGATTTGAAAATGTAAAATTTTTACGTTATGGTTATGCAATTGAATACGATTATTTTCCACCAACACAATTAACTCATTCACTAGAAACAAAGTTGGTAGAAAACTTATTCTTTGCCGGGCAAATTAACGGAACAACTGGTTATGAAGAGGCCGCTTCTCAAGGATTAATGGCGGGAATAAACGCCGCTTTAAAAATACAGAATAAAGAACCTTTTATTCTAAAAAGAAACGAAGCTTATATTGGAGTTTTAATAGATGATTTAATTACTAAAGGAACAGAAGAGCCTTACAGAATGTTTACTTCAAGAGCAGAATATAGAACTTTATTAAGACAAGATAATGCCGATTTAAGGTTAACTCCGAGATCTTATGAGTTAGGTTTGGCTTCTGAGGAGCGTATGAAACGCGTGACAGAGAAGAGAGAAAAAACAGCTTTATTAATTGCTTTTTTAACCAACTTAAGTGTTAAAAAAGAAGAGCTAAATAGTATTTTAGAAAAGAATAATTTAGCCTTGGTTACTCAATCTATGAAGCTTTTTAAAGTTGCTGCTAGACCACAATTGGCGTTTTCAGATTTTGTGCACCTAGACGCATTAAGCAGCTTTATTTCTGAACACAATATTGATGCTGAAGTAATTGAGCAAGTAGAAATATATTTAAAATATTCTGGCTATATAGAAAAAGAAAAGAACAATGCAGATAAGTTAAATAGGTTAGAAAACGTTACAATTCCACAAACTTTTGATTATGCAAAAGTAAAATCTCTTTCTTTTGAAGCTAGAGAAAAGTTAGCTAAAGTTAAACCATCTTCTATTTCACAAGCAAGTAGAATTAGTGGAGTTTCGCCAAGTGATGTCTCTGTTTTATTGGTATACATGGGGAGATAAAAATGCAGGTTCCATGTGGAACATTATAATTATTGCTATATTATGAAAAGAGAAAAAGAACTTTATAAAGGATTAAAGCCTTTTATGAATTGTGTAGATCATACGGTTTCTAAAGAGTCGTATGAACTTTTGTTAAATAAAGATTTTGACATGATGGTTACTTTGCCTGTTCCGTCAGATTTAGAAAATTATTACAAAAGTGAAACGTATATTTCTCATACAAACGCCAACAAAAGTGTTCTTGATAAAATTTATCAAAAAGTAAGAAAACGCACTTTACAAAAAAAGGTAGCAATCCTAAATTCATTCAATTTTACAGAAAAGAAAGTGTTGGATATTGGATCTGGAACAGGTGACTTTTTAGCTACTTGTAAAAATGCGAACTGGAATGTTTTTGGAGTTGAACCCAACGAAGATGCAAGAACTATTTCTAAAAGTAAAGACATAAATGTACGCAGCGATATTTTATTTTTAAAAGAAACTAATTTTGATGTTATTACACTTTGGCATGTCTTAGAACATGTAGAAAATTTATTAGAATATATAGAGATATTAAAAGCTAAATTAAAACCAAATGGAGTTTTATTAATTGCGGTTCCAAACTACAAAAGTTTTGATGCAAATTATTATAAAGAATTTTGGGCAGCTTTTGATGTTCCAAGACATCTTTGGCATTTTTCTCAAACATCAATACAAAAATTATTTACCAACGTTTCTATGAAAGTAGAAAAAACAATTCCGATGAAATATGATTCGTATTATGTTTCTATGTTGAGTGAAAAATATAAATCTGGGAGCACTAATTTTATAAAAGCATTTTACATTGGTTTTCTATCAAATATGAAAGCCAAATCAACTTCTGAGTATTCTTCGCTTATTTATGTGATTAAAAACAGAGAAAACAGCAATTAAAAAGTGTTTAAGGAATCAATAATCGCCCAAGAACAAGTATTGTTATTAAAATCATAAAAACGCCTTAAAAGCAATCTTTTAAGGCGTTTTTAAATAGATTGTATTTATTTAAAATAGCGTTATCAATAAATAAAATTGATTTTATCTATTTACTCAATAAATAAACCCCAAAAATTGTCGTTGCAAAATAAACAGCTAATGTCATCGCTCCGGCATAATCTTTTGCTAATCTCTGACCAATTAATAATAAAATCAAAGTTAAGGCTGCTAATTCTGTTCCTAAAAGCGCGTACGTTTTAATTCCGTTTGTCGCCAATTGATAAATTCCGAAAATCATAAAAAGACTTGCTAAAACTTCTACAATTAAAATTACAGCCAATAATAAAGGAACCATATTTTTTAAAGGCGAATTAGAAAAGTGTCCTTTTATAAAAGATAAATTTCCGTTCCAATCTAAAACTTTATCCATTCCAGATTGTAAAAAAGTGACAATTAAAAAAAGTAGAATTAATATTTCTGTTGGGTAATTTTTTAGTAGTTCCATAAGTAAATTAGTTATTTAACAAAACTACTAAAAAGAAAGATGCGAGCAATACATTATTAACTCGCATCTTATCAAATAACCAAATCAAACCTTTTAATGACCTTAATCTATTTTCAGCAATTTTAAATTAATTATTTACCACACAAGGCATCTAATTCTTCTTGGCTATTGAGCACTATTGTAGTTCCGTCTTTAATTATTGATAAAGGAAATACATAAGTTGGTCTAACGCCTTTTGCTAAACTTTTATGATATGCTTTTAGTTCATCTTCATTCGCAATTTCTTTAGTGGTATTATCATCTAATGTTACAGAAATAGGAAACACAAATTCTGGTCTCTTTCCTTTTTTTGGTTTTTTAACCAAAGCATCAAATTCTTCTTGAGTATTCACCACAATGGTTTCTCCATTTTTTTCAACCGAAAAAGGAAACACAAATACAGGCTTTACTCCATCAGCCAATGTGTCTAAATATGCCTTAAACACCTCTTTATCAGCAATTTCTAGTATGCTTAAATCTTCTAGCACAACAGATAAAGGAAAAATCAAATGTGGTCTTCTCCCTTTTGCTGGTTTTCCCATAAAAACTTTCAATTCATTTTCATCAGAAACTTCAATTGTTTTTCCATTTACTGAAATTGATAAAGGAAAAACAAACACAGGTTTTACATCTTCATCTAAAGCATCTAAATAGGCTCTTAATGCTTCTTTATCAGCAATTTCTTGCGGACTTCCATCTGCTAATTTTACAGAAATAGGAAATATAAATTCAGGTTTTTTTCTCCCTTTAACTCTTTTGATTAGCATTTTTAATTGTCTCATATCATTTACTGTAATTACTTCTCCGTCAATAGTAATTTCAAAAGGAAATGTAAGTTTCGGTCTGTTTGTTTTAGCGGCATAATCCTCTAAATCAAAATCACTACTTATTGTAGTAGTTGTTTCGGTATTTGTGATTGCGCTTACGGGATATGTAATAATCATGGTTTCTACCATACTTAAAACTTCTTCTTTATTAAGTGATGTTTGCGCTTCAAAAATTTCAGCATCTTTTGTTGTTGAATCTTGACAAGCAACCATAGAACTGACGATTATTGTTAGAGCTATTAATTTTTTTACAAATACTTTCATAATTTTTATTTTTTAATGTTCACTAATAAAACAGTTACCTAAAAGAATACCCTACCGAAAAATCAAAAAAAATAAAAAAATCTCCTATTTTTGAGAAATAATAAGGGTTTCATGTCAAAAAAAAAATCGGTTTGTGAGTCTAAAGTGTTTGAAGAATTGTATTCTGAGCATTCGAAATCAATCTATAATTTTGCTTTTTATAAATGTGGAAATACAGCAAAATCAGAAGATTTGGTCCAAGAAGCGTTTATAAAAATGTGGAACAATTGTGCTAAAATCATTTTTGAAAAAGCAAAATCATATCTTTTAACAGTAGTCAATAATTTATTTTTAAATCAAGTTGCACATCAAAAAGTAGTATTAAGCTACAATTTAATTGGTGGGAAAGAAGCAACCAATGAAACTCCAGAGTTTTTAATGGAAGAAAAAGAGTTTATGGACAAGCTCCAAAAAGCCATTTCAGATTTAAAAGAAGGACAAAGAGAAGTGTTTTTATTAAGTAGAATTGATAAAAAAACCTATAAAGAAATTGCAGAAATGCTTTCTATTTCTGTAAAAGCTGTTGAAAAAAGAATGCATATGGCTTTAAAACAATTAAGAGAAAAGGTAGGAAATATTTAATGATCAAAAATAAAAAGTAGGGTGTTTGGTAATCAAACTGTTATACTTACAAAGGAACCTAAAATGAAAAACGAACATACAGACGATACATTTTTATCACGTTGGTTGCATAACGATTTAACGAATGATGAATTGGTTTCTTTTCAAAAAACTACTGAATATAAAGAATATCAAAAAATTATTGATGCAACAGAAAATTTTAATGCGCCTAATTTTGATAAACAGAAGGTATTCGAAAAAATTACTCAAAAAACTACGGATAAAAAAGTAAGAAAGTTAATTCCGAATTGGATATATACAGCTGCAGCTTCTGTTGTATTATTATTAAGTACGGTCTATTATTTAACAGGAAGTAACGAAACTTTTTCAACTTCTTTTGGAGAACAATTAGCGTTGGTTTTACCTGACGGATCAGAAGTTTTATTGAATTCAAAATCTTCAATTACCTATAAAAAAAGCGATTGGTTTGACGGAAAAAGAACTTTAGAATTAAATGGAGAAGGGTATTTTAAAGTCAAAAAAGGAGCTACTTTTAGTGTACATTCAATCAACGGAAGCGTAACTGTTTTAGGAACTCAGTTTAACGTAAAATCAAATCCTTCTTATTTTGAAGTGTTGTGTTATGAAGGAAAAGTGCAAGTTAAAAACAACGAAGAAACCGCTATTTTAACAAAAGGATTGTCCTTTAGGAAAATAGAAAAAAGGAATTCAGAAAAAGGAACTTTCTCAAATTCAAAACCAAATTGGATCGACGGAGAAAGTAGTTTTAACAACACGCCTTTACAATTTGTTTTAAAAGAGTTAGAGAAGCAATATCAAATAAAAATTACATCTACAAACATAGATGTAAATACATTATTTACAGGAGCCTTTACAAATAAAAACTTAAATTTAGCCTTACAAACAATTTGCGCTCCTTTAGCTATTCAATTTACAATCAATGATACTACAGTGGTGCTTTCCAAAAAATAAGGATGCTTAAAAAAACCTTTTTTTCTTGCTATTTTCTATTTGTAATCGGAGTTATTTTTGCGCAAAACCAGTCTCAGAAAATTTCTTTAGTAGAAATTTTATCTTCCATTGAAAAGCAACAGGATGTAAAGTTTTCATACAATTCTAACTTGATAAAAAACGTGTTGTGTTTTCCTTTTAAAAATGAAAAAACACTCACAGAAAAACTAGAAAATTTAAGCAAACAAACCTATTTAAACTTCAATCAAATTGATGCAAGATATATTGTGATTGCAGAAAAAGAAATCACAAAAAACCATACAATTAGCGGAACTTTAATCAATGCTAAAAACAAAGAAGTTGCCTCTTTTTCATCGGTAATAATTAAAGGAACTACACGTGGAACAACAGCAGATGAAAACGGTAAATTTATACTCGATACTGTTTCTTCAAATCAACAAATTGTCATTCAAAGTGTTGGTTTTAATTCGGTTACAATTCCGGCCTATCAATTTATAAATCAACCGAACTTAACGATTGAATTGGTAGAAGACAATATACATTTAGAAGAAGTATTAATAAGCGATTATATTACGCAAGGAATTTCTAAAAAGCAAGATGGCGCCATAGAAGTTTCACCAAAAAAACTAGGTATCTTACCCGGATTGATAGAACCTGATGTGTTACTTAGCTTGCAACTATTACCCGGAATTCAAAGTCCGTCAGAAACCGCTTCTGGTTTGCAAATTAGGGGAAGTTCTCCAGATCAAAACTTGGTGTTGTTCGATGGAATTAAAATGTATCAAAGCGGACACTTTTTTGGATTGATTTCTTCTTTTAATCCATACGTTACTAAAAAAATTACTTTGTATAGAAACGGAACCAATGCAAAATATGGCGATAGAATTGGCGGAGTTTTAGACATTTCTTCTGGCGATGATGTTCCTACTTTCGAAGCTGGTTTTGGTGTCAATTTAACGCACGCAGATGCTTTTGTAAAAACGCCATTGTTTAAGAATAAAGCGGGTTTGGTTTTTTCTGTGAGAAGATCCATTACAGATTTGGTTGAAACGATTACCTATAAAAATTTTTCTGAAAGCGTTTTTCAAAATACGCGGATTTTAGACGGGGCAGTAAACGATCCCAACAAACTATCTAATGTAAAAAACAATTTTTATTTTCAAGATTACAACCTAAAATTTATTGCAGATATTTCAGAAAAAAGCAAGCTCTCAATTAGTAATTTATTTAATAAAAATCAATTAGAATTTTCTTCAGAAAGCTTGCGATTTAGAGAAAAAATAGCAGATAATATTACCTATCAAAATAAAGGAACTAGAATTCTTTTGAGCCACAAATCATCAAATAAATTTTTGCAAAATATCGATTTTCATTCATCAGGATATAAGTTTGATTATTTTGGAAATAGAGAAGAAACGAGAAACAACGCAAACGATAATAGAAAAAGAAATTTTGAAATCGTAAATCATGTCAATGATAATGGAATTAATTACGATTTTACCTATAATTTGAATCCTGATTTTCAATTTAGCGGAGGGTATCAGTTTTCTAAAACCACCATTTTTTATATCTATAAAACCAATTTTAATACGCAAAATAATTTGTTGTTAAGTACCGAAAACAGCTCGAATATTACCAACGCATTATTTTCTGAAATAAAGTACGGAAACGGTTGTTCGTTTATCAGTTTTGGTATTAGAGCAAATCATTTTTCATCTGCAAAAGAGTGGTTTTTTGAACCGAGAATTTTTGCATCCACAAAACTTTCTGAAACGATTACACTTAAAACATCCGCCGAAATAAAAAACCAAGCGGTAAGTCAAATTATTGAATATAGAAACAACGGAATTGGTTTAGATAATGACATTTGGGCCGTGGCAAATAATGCAATTCCGATTTTAAGTAGCAGACAATTAGGGATTGGTTTTTTATATCAAAAAAATGGCTGGAATTTAGATGTAGATTTCTATAAGAAAAAGGTAAAAGGACAAACGTTAATGACCGATGATATTGCAAGTAATACAAAAAGAAGCCAAGTTCCTTTTTATATTTCTGGAGAAAGCGATATTACAGGAATTGAGGTATTATTAAAAAAGAGATTTGATAATTATCGTTCTTGGATTAGCTATTCGTACGCAAACACAAAACAGCAATTTATAGAGTTAAATAATGGAAATAGTTTTAATGGAATCAACGGAATTCCACATTCTTTTACCTGGTCTCATACCTATAAATTAAACCAGTTTGAGTTTTCTTTAGGATGGAAATTACGTTCTGGAATTCCATATACTGAAGCAACAGGAACCTACAAAGATCAAAACAATAATTTAAGAGTTTCTTACGGAAGCGTGAATGAAAAAAGATTGCCAAATTATCAGAAATTCGATTTTTCATCAACCTATAAATTCAATTTTTCTAAAAAGAAAAAAGTTGAAGGAAAAATAGGATTATCGCTAACAAACATTTTTAATAGAAAGAATATTTTAGACAGAAAATACGAGTTAAAAGTTGTGAATTCTCAAGGAAATGTAGAGAAACAAAAATTGGTAAAAACCGATAGATTATCATTAGGTTTTACGCCAAATTTGGTATTTAGGCTTACTTTTTAATTAGCTAATAACAGCTTCTTTTGTGTGTAATAAACGAGTTAGTTTTATAGATAAATCTAACAAAATAATTTTAGCATTTCCATTTCTTTCAATATGATAAATAGCTGAGCTTATTTCATTGCTTATTTCTAAAATATTTCCGCTGTGTACAAAAGGCGCAAACTTTTTTAAGTCAAATCCGGCTGTTTCGGTTTCTAAAAAAACGATTGCTTCAGAGTTGTAATTTAACAAAAGAGCTTGTCTAAAAAAATGTAAACAATACTGTAAAAAACGTTTCTGAGTTTCTCTTCCGCTTTTTGCAATTTCATCGCTCCAAGAAATTAATTGTTGTACAACTGTTGCATTTCCTTTGGCCCTAAAAGCCGTTCTTACCCAAGTAATAAACCATTGTTCAAAAAGAGTAGTACCAGAGTCATGCACTAATAAATGCAACGCTTTATTGTAGTTTCCTTCTGCTTGATGCGCAATTTTATACGCAGCATTTTCAGAAATAGTTTCATTAGTAATTAATGATTGTGCAATTTCTTCTTCTGATAATGCAGGAAAATGAATTGCTTGACAACGAGATTTTATGGTGTTTATAATTTGCTCTTCGTCTTCGGTACACAAAATAAAAAGAGTGTTTTCCGGTGGTTCTTCAATCAGTTTCAACAATTTATTTGCCGCTGACATATTCATTTTTTCTGCCATCCAAATAATCATGACTTTAAAACCACCTTCGTACGATTTTAATTGTAGCGATTTTACAATATTTTCTGCCTCATCAACTCCAATTAAACCTTGTTTGTTTTCTACGCCAATAAATTGCAACCAATTGTATAAACTTCCGTACGATTGTTCTTTTACAAACGTTCTCCAATCTTCTAAAAACAAGTCACTTACAGGATGTTTTTTTACTTTATCACTTGAAGTTACAGGAAACGCAAAATGCAAATCTGGATGCGTTAATTTTTCGCATTTAATTCTACAAGAATCTTTGTTGTTGCTTGTTGCACAAAGTAAATATTGTGCATAAGCAATTGCCATTGGTAACGTACCAAAACCTTCTTTTCCAACAAACAATTGCGCATGCGGAATTCTACCATTTTCTGTAGTAGATTTTAAGTGTTTTTTAATATGATTTTGACCAATTACATCTTTGAAAAACATAGCACAAAGATATAAATTTAAAGTCTCGAAAACAGCATTCGTCATTTTTGATGACTTATTTTTTGAAACCTTCTTAAATAAGTACATTTGTAAAAAAATAAAATAGCATGCCAACAGTAAACGATTTTAATTTCGAAAACAAAAAAGCGCTGATACGAGTTGATTTTAATGTGCCATTAAATGATGAACTTATGGTAACAGATGCAACAAGAATTCATGCTGCAAAATCAACCATAATTAAAGTTTTAGAAGATGGAGGTTCGGCAATATTAATGTCGCATTTAGGAAGACCAAAAGGAAAAGAAGATCAATTTTCTTTGCGTCATATTGTAGAAAAAGTAACTGATATAATAGGCGTACAAGTTACGTTTGTTGATGATTGTGTTGGCGATAAAGTAACACAAGCAGTTTTAGAACTAGAGCCTGGAGAAATTTTATTATTAGAAAATTTACGTTTTTACGATGAAGAAAAAGCAGGAGATAAAAAGTTTGCAGAACAGCTTTCTCAATTGGGAGACATTTATGTAAACGATGCTTTTGGTACAGCGCACAGAGCACATGCATCAACAGCAATTATTGCTGAATTTTTCCCAGAAAAAAAATGTTTTGGAAACTTGTTGGCAAGAGAAATAGAAAGCATCAACAAAGTTTTAAAGGATAATGAAAAACCGGTAACAGCCATTTTAGGAGGCGCAAAAGTGTCTTCAAAAATTGGAGTTATAGAAAATATTTTAGACAAAGTAGATCATATTATTATTGGTGGCGGAATGACTTTTACTTTTGTAAAAGCACTTGGCGGAAAAATAGGAAATTCTTTAGTAGAAGAAGATAAACAAGAATTGGCCTTGGCAATTTTAGAAAAAGCGAAAGCAAAAAATGTAGAAATTCACTTACCTGTTGATGCTATTATTGCCGATGGTTTTTCTAATGATGCAAATACACAAGTAGTTGATACTTTTAAAATACCTGATGGTTGGATGGGATTAGATGCTGGACCAAAAACTACAGAAAAATTTACCGAAGTTATTGCAAAGTCAAAAACCATATTATGGAATGGTCCGTTAGGCGTTTTTGAAATGGAAAAATTTGCGAAAGGAACTATTGAGTTGGGAAACGCTATTGCAGAAGCGACTAAAAACGGAGCATTTTCTTTAGTTGGTGGTGGCGATTCTGTTGCGGCAGTAAAACAATTTGGTTTTGAAGATAAAGTAAGTTATGTTTCAACTGGCGGAGGCGCAATGTTAGAAATGTTAGAAGGAAAAACACTACCAGGAATTGAAGCAATTTTAAATTAGGTTTTAATTAAAAATGTCATTTCGAGCGGAGTCGATAAATCTTCAAAAAAAATATTATTTAGAAAAAAAATGAAATACACAACACTACCAAATTCAGATATAAAGGTTTCTAAAATTTGCTTAGGAACCATGACTTGGGGTCAACAAAACACAGAACAAGAAGGTCACGAACAAATGGATTATGCTTTAGAAAAAGGAATTAATTTCTTTGATGTAGCAGAATTATATCCAATTCCGGCAAGAGCAGAAACGTACGGATCCACTGAAAAAATTATTGGTTCTTGGTTTCAAAAAACAGGCAATAGAGATAAAGTTGTGTTGGCGTCAAAAATTGCTGGTTGGGGTACTTATACTACACATATTAGAAAAGATGGTTTTAGTAAAAGAGGCATTAAAGAAGCGGTTGAAAACAGCTTAAAAAGATTGCAAACAGATTATATTGATTTGTATCAATTGCATTGGCCAGAAAGAGCCGCAAACTGTTTTGGCGTTAGAGATTATCCTTATAAAAATCATACTGAGCGATACGAAAATCATTTAGAAATTTTAGAAACATTACAAGGTCTTATCAAAGAAGGGAAAATTCTTAAAATCGGATTATCAAACGAAACTCCTTGGGGAACAATGCAGTATTTACAAACTGCAAAAGACAACAATTTACCAAGAATGTCTACCATTCAAAATTCATATTCGTTAATCCACAGAGCCTATGAATACGGAATGTCTGAAGTTTCTTTGAGAGAAAATATTGGTTTATTAGTCTATTCTCCACTTGCTTTTGGAGTGCTTTCGGGCAAATATGTTGGAGGAAAAAAACCATCAGACGCTCGTGTAACATTGTTTCCCAATTACAATAGATATTCTTCTCCGCAATCAGAAAAAGCGGTGTTAGAATATCAAAAAATTGCTAATAAAAATGGATTGTCTTTGGTAGAAATGTCGTTGGCTTTTGTAAATCAGTTGCCTTTTGTAACGAGCAATATTATTGGTGCTACAAAAATGAGTCAGTTAAAAGAAAATATCAACAGCATCAATATTGATTTGTCAGAAGAAATTATAAATGAAATAAACGAGGTTCATAAGATAATGCCAAATCCGGCACCATAACAAAAAAAGAGGTTGCTTTTGCAACCTCTTTTTTTTAGTACCCTATTTTAGAACGAACTCTTTTTAAAACTCCAGCGGCAACTTTCCGTGCCTTGTCTGCTCCAATTGCTAAAGCTTCGTCTAGTTCGTGTAAGTTGTTCATATAATGATTGTATTTTTCTCTTTCTGTAGCAAATTTTTCTACAATCAATTCGTACAAGGCTTGTTTCGCATGTCCATAACCATAATTTCCGCCTACATAATTTGCTCTCATTTTTGCAATTTCTTCTTCAGAAGCTAAGAGTTTGTAAAGCGCAAAAACGTTATCCGTTTCAGGGTTTTTAGGTTCTTCAAGCGGAGTGCTATCCGTTTGGATTGCCATAATTTGTTTGCGTAATTTTTTATCATTTAAAAAAATATTGATAAAATTATTGCGCGATTTACTCATTTTTTCTCCGTCTGTTCCGGGAATTAGTTTTGTGTCTTCGCTTATTTTTGCGTCTGGTAAAATCAGCGTTTCACCAACAATATTGTTAAACCTACTTGCAACATCTCTTGTCATTTCTATATGCTGTAACTGATCTTTTCCAACCGGAACTATTTCTGCATCATACAATAAAATATCTGCCGCCATCAACATTGGATAGGTAAATAAACCAGCATTTACATCTTCTAATCGATCTGCTTTATCTTTAAAGCTGTGTGCTAACGTTAACCGTTGAAAAGGGAAAAAACAACTCAAATACCAAGACAATTCTGTTACTTCTGGCACATCACTTTGTCTGTAAAAAACAGTAGAATTTACATCTAATCCGCAAGCAAGCCAAGTAGCCGCAACACTGTATGTATTTTCTTTTAAGGTTTTTGCATCTTTTATTTGTGTTAAAGAATGCATGTCTGCAATAAATAAAAAGGTTTCTTCTTTGGCTTCTTTAGCCATTTGTATTGCAGGTAAAATAGCCCCTAATAAATTTCCTAAATGTGGTGTTCCTGTACTTTGTACGCCAGTTAAAACTCTTGACATTAATTTGTGTTTAAATAATTTTTAAATCTAAAGCAAAAATACAGTTTTAATAAAGAAAACCCAATAAGAATATTAATTACTACATTTGGCGATTATGGAATTCTTTAAAAATAGTTTACGTGCAATTTGGCGCGTTTGGTTTTACGTTTTTTTTGGAGCATCGTTACTTTTAATGATGCCATTTTTATTTATACTAACCTTTAGTGAAAGCCAATATTCTTTTTTATATAAAATTATTAGAGCGTTTTCTAAAACATTAATTTTTGTAATGGGTTTTCGGTTACAAAAACAAATAGAAGAACCGTTAGACTTAACACAGAGTTATATGTTTTGTCCAAACCACACTTCAATGTTAGATCCATTTATTTTAATCAGTATGGTTAAAAAACCGATTGTTTTTGTAGGAAAAGCAGAGCTTAAAAAGATTCCTGTTTTTGGATATTTTTACAAACGTATTTGTATTTTGGTTGATAGAGGCAGTCAAAAAAGTAGAAAAGAAGTTTATTTTAGCGCAAAAAGACGGTTAAAAAACGGTGCAAGCGTTGCAATTTTTCCTGAAGGATTAGTACCAACAGAAGATGTTGTTTTAAGTCCGTTTAAAAACGGCGCGTTTAGCTTAGCAATTGAACATCAAATACCGATTGTACCTGCAACATATTTTGATTGTAAACGTTTATTTTCTTGGACGTATTTTAAAGGAAAACCAGGAACGATTAGAATTAAACAACACAAACCAATACATACGAAAGGTTTAGATAAAAAAAGTTTGAAAGAGATTAAAGAACAAACATTTACTGTTTTGTTTAACGAATTGTCTAATGATGTGGAATATATGAAAGATACAAAAGGATTTTAAAAAAATGATAAAAGAAGCACGGAGATATAGCGACAAAGAAGAAAAAATTAATATTGCTACGCATGCTTTTGGGTTGGTTTTAAGCATCATTGCATTTCCTTTTCTAGTTTTAAAATCATTGTATTTTGATGGTTTTTGGAAACCTTTTAGTGTGCTTATTTTCGGAATGAGTTTAATTATTTTGTACGCCGCATCTACATTATATCATTCAGCAAAAAAACAAAAACTTAGAAATCGGTTAAACATTTTTGATCATTCAGCAATCTATGTTTTAATTGCAGGAACTTATACGCCTTTTACACTAATTACTTTAGAAGGAAAAATAGGCTGGGTTATTTTTGGATTAACTTGGTTATTTGCCTTAATAGGAATTATTTTAAAGCTTTTTTTTATTGGAAGATTCGATAAATTATCAACGATAATGTATGTGTTGATGGGTTGGCAAATTGTTTTTGCTATTTCTCCTTTACTAGAAAAATTATCTTCAGAAGGATTATTTTGGTTGTTTGCTGGCGGTGTGTTTTATACAATTGGCGCACTATTATATTCTATAAAAAAGATTCCTTTTAACCACGCAATTTTCCATTTTTTTGTTCTTGGCGGAAGTTTATCTCATTTTATTTCAATTTATTTTTATATTTAATTCAGTTTTTAGAATATTTTTTTAGCAATAAATTAAAAAAGCTTATAAAAACTAAAAATAAATTCAAAAAAATAAGATTTTTTTTAAAATAAATGGAATAGTTTGTTATTCAGTAAAAAGCAAGTTATATTTGTCGTCTTAAATGACAAAACAATTTTTGTTGTTGTTGCGTTTAAGGTAAATAAATCTTATTTAGGGGGTAGGTTTATTAAATTTCCTCGAACTTTTGTTCGAGGTTTTTTATGCCCAAAAACAAAAAGGAGATTTACTAAGAGAAGAATTATAATACTTTAGTTCTCCTGTAACTTCTTTGCCTAACCAACTAGGTTTTGAAAAAGATTCATCTTCTGTAGTCAATTCAATTTCTGCAATTATTAAACCAGAATTAGCACCAAAAAATTCATCAACTTCAAAAACACGATTGCCTTCTTTGATATAATATCGACATTTTTCTATCGCTGTTTTTTCTGTTAAAAGCATTAACTTTTCTGCTTCTAAAAGCGGAATTTCTTTTTCCCATTCAAACCGAATTGTACCTGCATTATTTGATTTTCCTTTAATCGTTAAAAAGGCTTTGTCTTCTATAATTCTTACTCGAACGGTTCTTTCTTTATCAGAATTTAAAAACCCCTGTTTTATCTGCTTTTTTTGAAAAGCTTTTGATTTAAAAGAATCGTTTTTTACTAAAAATTTTCTTTCTATTTCTAGATTCATTTATTTGCCGTTAATAATTGTACTAATGTATTGTTTTTTATCGTTATTGTTACAATTATTGGATATCTTTGAAATATAAAAACACTTCTTTATGAAGAAATTTTTTTTCTTTTTTTTTCTTTTAATTCCTTTTTTTTCTTTTTCTCAAACAGATTATAGCAATCGTTGGGAGGATTTCTTTTCGTACAATACTGTAAAAGATTTTATTACTGTAAACGATAAAATTTATGCTCTTACAGACAATGCTGTTTTTGTGTATGATACAAACTCTAAAGCCATCGAAAAACGATCTTCAATCAATGGTTTTTCTGGAGAAACTACATCTGCAATTCACTTTAATACATCTAACAGAAGGCTTGTAATTGGTTATAAAAATGGATTGATTGAGATTTTAAACGAAGACGGAACCATTAAAATTTCTGCAGATATTGTTCATTTTAATCAGTCTGGAGAAAAACGAATTAATCATATTTCTGAACTCAATAACAAACTATTTTCTGAACTCAATAACAAACTATACATTTCTACTCCTTTTGCAATTGTGGTTTACGATATTGATAAACTAGAATTTGGAGACACCTATTTTATTGGTGCAAATTCTACTTCTGTAAATATTAATCAAACATTAATTACAAACAATCAAATTTATGCGGCAACAGAAAACGGAATTTACGTTGCCAATTTGTCGAACCCTAATTTGATAGATTTTAATAATTGGGAACTTTTATTTACTGGGAATTATACAAATATTATCCGGTTTAATGCCTTAATTTATGCATCAATTGGTACTGATTTAGTTCAAATAAATGGATCAAACTCAACCGTAGTAAAAACATTTCCGAATACTATTAAAAAACTGAAAAGTAACGGACAAAATTTAATTGTTACCTTTAATCAAGAAGCAACAGTTTTAAATATAAATATGAATGAAGTTTATAAAAGTACACCAACTGTTACTTATAACTTTACTCTTAATAACGCTTCATCACTGGGTACTAATTTATTGTTAGCAACCAACGAATATGGAATTTTACAAATTCCGATTTCTGGAAATCAAACTTTTACAGAAATTCATCCAAAAGGACCTCTTTCTAACAGTGTTTTTTCGATGGATGCTTTAAAAAATAATATTTGGTTTGTGTATGGCGGTTATACATCAGCATATGTGCCAACAGGAAATTTAAAAGGGTTTAGTCATTATAACGGATCAGAATGGAAAAACACCGCGTTTACAAATGCTTTTCCTGTTTTAGATTTAGTAAGTGTCACCATAGATCCGAATCATGATAACAGAGCCTTTTTAAGTTCTTTTGCAGAAACATCTTCAGGAAATATTTTATCTGGTGGCGGATTGTTAGAGGTTATAGATGATCAAATTGTTAATTTTTACAATTCACAAAACAGTCCTTTAGAAGACCTTTATCCAAACGATCCAAATAATATTACAACTAGAGTTAGCGGAACTGTTTTTGATGCTCAGGGAAATCTTTGGATTACAGACGTACTTGCTTCAAAAAAGCTTAAAAAACTTTCTTCTGGCGATACATGGAAAAGTTTTGATTTAAGAAACATACAAACCAATAGCGCCCAAGAATTAAACACGATTAAGATTGATAAATCGAATAGTTTATGGATGGGAACAAGAAGAAATGGAGCTTATGTTTTTAACGAAACGGGAAATAGAAAAAGAGCGTTAACTACGGAGTCGACAAAAGGAAGTTTACCACACGCTAATGTGAGAACAATTGCTGTTGATAGAAACAATAAAATTTGGATTGGAACACAATCTGGGTTGGCGGTTTTTTATAACGCAAACGGCATTTTTGATGCATCCATTTACGATGCAGAACCTGTAATTATTTTAGATGACGGAATTCCGAAAAAACTCTTAGGAAATCAGACAATCAATTCAATTGCTGTTGATGGCGCAGATAATAAATGGTTTGGAACAGACAATGGCGGTGTTTTATATACAAATCCGAGCGGACAAAAAACACTGGCTAGTTTTAACAAAGACAACTCTCCGTTGCCGTCTAATAGAATATTAAATATTAGCGTAGATGTTACTAACGGAAAAGTATATTTTGCTACAGATAAAGGTGTAGTTGCTTACAATAGTAATGTTGCACGTTTTGGAGAAACGTTAGAGCAAGTATATGCGTATCCTAATCCGGCGTTAAAAAAGCATCAAACAATTACCATTGATGGAAAAAATGGAAATCATTTACCAAAAGGAACCAATGTTAAGATTTTAGATGTTGCTGGTAATTTGGTGTATGAAACCAATGTGGTTGAAGGACAAGAAATTCAAGGCGGAAAAGTGGTTTGGAACAAAACCAATTTGGCAGGTAAAAAAGTAGCTTCTGGAATTTACATCGTGTTGCTTTCTAATGATGATGCTTCAGAAACGACTTCTACTAAAATTGCAATCATCAATTAATGACTTTAATAAAAACAAAAGCAATTGTATTCAGTTCGTTAAAATACGGAGATACCAGTTTAATTGTTCGTTGTTTTACTTTAGAAGACGGATTAAGATCTTATTTATTAAAAGGTGTTTTAAGTGCTAAAAAAGGAAAAGTAAAACCCGCCTATTTTCAGCCGTTAACACAATTAAATATTGAGGCAAATCACAACAAGAAAGGAAGCTTAAATAGCATTCGGGAAGTTCATATTATAAATCCGTATAAGAATATCTATACCAATATTTTTAAGCAAACAATTGTGTTGTTTTTGTCCGAAATTTTAAGCAGCACCATACAGGAAGAAGAAGCTAACGAAGCCTTATTTTCTTTTTTAGAAACCTCTTTAATTTGGTTAGATACCAATGATAAAACATCAAATTTTCATTTACTTTTTTTATTAAACCTTACTAAGTTTTTAGGTTTTTATCCAGACACAACGCATAATAATCACACCTATTTTAATCTAATTGATGGCGTTTTTACAGAAACAACAACAGAAAAAGAAGTGGTTTATGGAAGTGATTTAGTTCAGTTTAAAAAGTTGTTGGGAACAAATTTTGATGGTATAGAATCCATCAAATTTAATCAACAAGAAAGGCAACAAGTATTGCAAACAATACTACGTTATTTTGAATTACAGTTAGATGGTTTTAGACAACCAAAATCTTTAAAAATATTAGAAACAGTATTTAATTAACAAAGAAGCTTGTCTGTTATTTTTTAACCTTCAATCTTTTTCCATCAGCATCAAAGTTTTTCGCCAATATTTGTTCTGTTTTAATAACAGAAACGGCCAACGTTAGCAGTAAAAAAACCATTGGTTGCCATGTAATTTCTACAGAAAAGAGAAACACAAAAAGGACCGAAAGCGCAAAAGAAATTGCGGCGTATTTAAGCAATGTTTTGTTAAAAAAAGTATTGGTAAAATGCCAAATTTCTTCATTTTTCATTGATTTGTTTGTTCTATATCCATAAAAGTTATTTATTTTTTTTGGTGGGAAAAAATAAAACACAATGCTAAAGAAAAGCAATAAACCATTGACAGAAATTACATAAATATACGGATTCATAAGTATTATTTTTTGACGGGTCTAATTAAACCTTCTTGTGCAACAGAAGCAATTAAATCTCCTTTTCTAGAATAAATATTTCCTCTTGCAAAACCTCTTGCACCAAAAGCAGTTGGAGATTCTGTTTTGTACAACATCCAATCATCTAAATCAAACTCTCTAAAAAACCACATAGAATGATCTAAACTTGCTATTTGTGTATTCCCATAATTTGCTTTGCTAGCATTTGGGTATAGGGTTGCGTTTAAAATATTATAATCAGAAATGTACGTAAGTATTTGTTGTTTTAATGCAATACTTAAATCGGTTGTTTTTCCTTTTACCCTAAACCAAACATCCAAGAAAGGAGGCAGGTCTTTTAAATCTAAAGGATTTACAATAAAAGTGGGTTTAAATTCTATCGGACGCTCTATTTCTAAAAAAGATTTCATTTTTTTTGGTAAAAAATCACCAAATTGTTCAAGCATATCGCTCCAACTTAACAATTCTTCTGGATGTTTGATGTTGCTTTCTAATGCTTGTTGATGTTCGTATCCGTCTTCTTTTTTATGAAAAGAAGCAGACAGTATAAATATGGTTTTATCTTTTTGTTTAGCGGTAACTCTTCTGGTAGAAAAACTACCACCATTTCTCATGTTATTTACGATGTATGTAATCGGAATTTCTAAATTACCCGCTTCTAAAAAATAAGCGTGTAAAGAGTGTAATACACGGTGATTAGAAACACTGTTATTAGCAGCGCTTAATGCTTGTGCCAAAACCTGTCCGCCAAAAACATTTGGGCTTCCAATGGTTTCGCTAACACCAACATATTGGTTTTCTGCTTTTTTTTCTAGGGTAAGTACTGCAATTAAATCTTCGATAGAGTTCATAAAATGATTTCAATTTATCACAAAGATAAACAGATTTACTGGGTTAAAGTTTTAGATTTAAAAGGATTTTGCTGCTTAAACGGTTTGGTTTCTATATAGCTTAAAAAATGCTTTATAAATTTGTTTGTTATCGATTTTTTATGACGGACATAACAGGTTAAACCTTGCGGAACTGCCCCAATTGATGTTTTAATTTCGCTTGCTGTTCTTCCAAAATTAATTACTTTTAATTGTTGATGTATCGCTATTTGAACATAATCATACAACATGCGTTGGTAAATGGCCAACTCTTTATTTACAGCATAATCGATGCCAACAAAATGCGCATCTAAAGCATCGTTATTTATTAAACCAGACATAAAACCAACAAGTTTATTGTGATACCAATAGGTTTTTAAAATATAATTCTCCCCTAAGTTTTTTTTTAAAGACAGATAGGTTTCTAGATTAAATTCGCCCAAATTAAATTCGGCTTTATCAGAAACAGTTTTGTATAATTTGGTGATTTCTGGCAACAATGTTTTAATGTTTTCTATAGAACTATCTTTTACAACCAAATCGTTACTTAACTTTAACGCTCGTTTTGCTTTTACTCGAAATTTGGTTTTCATTGCGTCTAAATAAGCATCAAAAGTGCTCCAGTTTTTATCTAAATAGAGCGCCATATTTGGTTCTACATTAAACGAATAATAATTTAAATCGTGCAGTTCATCAGTAATAAATAACGATTCTTTTATAAAATCTTTGATTAAATAAATCGAAATATTTGTTGTTGTTATTTGTGAAGAAATGGCTTTTGCGATGTTTTTTATCACCTCTTGTTTGTTCTGATTTTCTTTGATAAAAATACCGTGCTCTCCACTTACAAAAACATTTCCGCAGACTAATAGTTTTATTGGTTTTAACTTCGGAAAAAGCCCCAACCGCCTTCCGAAACACTTTAATTGATAAAAATTTTTGTTTAAAGAACTTTCAATTCTATCTAAAGGAAAATCAATAATTTGAATGCTCGCAAAAGCAATTGATTGCTTCTCTTTATTAATTAATACTAAGTAAGAAAAAGTAACCTGAGGATTGTTTTCTTCTAAAGAAATTAAATAATCTGGATGAAAATACACATTGCTGGTACACTGTAATTCGCGCCAAATATATTGAGGAATCTCTGTTACTGAAGAGAAAAAAATGGCGGTATTCGTTTTTTTGTAAAAATTCAAATTGCTTAGGTAATTTAACATCCGAAAAATACGAAAAGAAAAGCAACCATATAAAACAACAGAACAATCTTTTGTTAATTAAAAAAAGACAGTAATTTAATCGTATTTTTATCCACCTAAATAAAAACAATGCAGTCAGATTTTAATTTTAATTACGGACATCTTTTTGAAGAAGAATTATCAAAAGAAATTCTTTCTGTTGGTGAATATAAAAAAGTAGCTGAAGGAACAGAATTGATTGATATCGGAAGTAAAATAGAATTTATGCCGCTTATTATAAATGGCGCAATTAAAATTTTAAGAGAAGATGAAAAAGGAGATGAATTAGTGTTGTATTTTATTGAACAAGGAGACACTTGCGCCATGACAATTACATGTTGTTTAGGACAATCAAAAAGTAAAATTAGAGCTGTTGCAGAAGTAGAAACGGAATTGATAATGATTCCTGTTCAGAAAATTAGCGAATGGATGAACACGTATCAAACTTGGCAAAATTTTATCTTACAAAGCTATCATGAACGAATGCAAGAATTACTAGAGGCAATTGATACGATTGCTTTTTTAAATATGGACAAACGTCTGCTAAAATATTTAAAAGACAAAGCGATGATAAATAGAAATGAAGTAATTCAGGTTACACATAAAGAAATCGCAAATGACTTGTACACCTCTAGAGTTGTGATTTCTCGTTTGTTAAAATCCTTAGAAATAAAAGGGAAAATACAATTAAACAGAAATCAAATAAAGGTTTTAAGCCTTTAAATTTTATATTAGAACTACACGGACGTTTTAAAAATGAGGAGTAATGAATTTCAATGAAATTTTTTGGGAAAATAAATATAAAGCAAACAAAATTGGTTGGGATTTAGGTGAAATTTCTCCGCCTTTAAAAGCTTATATAGATCAATTAACAAACAAGAATTTAAAAATATTAATTCCCGGTGGAGGAAACTCGCATGAAGCAGTTTACCTTTTTAAAAAAGGGTTTAAAAATGTTTTCGTGGTTGATCTCTCAAAAATTCCGTTAGAAAACATACAAAAAAGAATTCCTGATTTCCCACCAGAACAATTAATTCACGGTAATTTTTTTGATTTAAACAATCATTTTGATTTAATTTTAGAGCAAACATTTTTTTGTGCAATTGATCCGAATTTAAGATCAAACTACGCTGTAAAAATGAAAGAATTACTTCTCGAAAACGGAAAATTAGTAGGCCTGCTTTTTGATGCAAAATTAAATGATGACCATCCACCTTTTGGAGGCTCAAAAGAAGAATATCTTAATTATTTTAAGCCTCATTTCGATATTCTTACGACAGAAAACTGTTATAATTCTATTCAGAGTAGAGTTGGAATGGAACTTTTTTTTATTGTTCAAAAAAAAAATACTTAAAGCTTGTTCCTTTTTTTGTTTATTAATAGAACCGTTTTTTGAAAGTAACCTATGTTACCAAGAAATCTTTAAATAGCGTTTATTTTTGCGTCATCAAATAGAAATAACGATGCGTAAAAGGTTTTATATATTAATAATTGTTTTTGTAGCAGTTCAGTTTCAGATGAACGGACAAGAAACAGTTTCAATTACAAAAAAAGAAGTGCTAAATAGCATTTTAAAAAAGAATTTAACCCTAAAAATTTCTGAACAAAAATTTAACAAATCAAAAGCAGACTACCTTCAAACAAATGCTGTTTTTTTACCAACAATAACTGCAAGTTATACGGGTATTTCTACTACAAACCCTTTAATGGCTTTTGGGTCTAAATTAAATCAAGAAATTTTAACGGCAGCAGATTTTAACCCTGCTTTGTTAAACAATCCATCACAAACTCAAAATTTTGGGACAAAGATTGAAATTAAACAACCTTTAATTAATCTTGATGGATTTTATCAACGAAAAGCAGCAAAATCTAAAATGCAAGCAACTTCTTTACAAACAGAACGAACTGTAGAGTATTTGGCGCTAGAGGTAGAAAAAGCGTACATGCAATTACAGTTAGCATATAAAGCCGTTGAGGTTTTAGAAAAAGCCTTAGAAACTGCAAAAGAGAATGAAAAAATAGCAGAAAATAACTTTAAACAAGGCTATTTACAGCAAGCAGATATATTAACAATAAAAGTACGAGTAACTGAAATAAAAGGTCAGTTACAAACCGCTAAAAGTACTGTGTTAAACGCCTCTAATTACTTGTCTTTTTTAATGGATGACGACACTTCTGTAATTTACAAATCAACAGATGATTTAAGTGTTACTTCAATAAACAATACCAATATAAATGTATCGGAAAACAGAGCAGATATTAAAGCAATGCAACTAGCTTCGGATGCTTATATGGCGATGAATAAAGCAGATAAAATGACTTTTTTACCTCGCTTAAATGCTTTTGGAAGTTATGAGTTATACGACAATAAATTATTTCAAGGAAGTGCAAATGGGTATATGATTGGCGCACAATTAAGTTGGAATATTTTTGAAGGTTCTAAACGTTTTGGGAAAACACAAAAAAGCAAAGCAGCTTTTGAGCAATCTAAATTAGAATACAAACAATATGTTTCTAAAAGTAATTTAGAATTAAACAAAGCCAAGCGTCAGTTAATAGACGCAAAAAACCAATTAGAGTTAACCAATTTGTCTGTGAAACAATCCAAAGAATCTTTGAGAATTAGAAAAAACAGATTTAAAGAAGGTTTAGAAAAAACTACCGATTTATTAATGGCAGAAACGCTATATGCACAAAAACAATTAGCGTATTATCAAACAATATATCAATACAATTATACC
Organism: Polaribacter huanghezhanensis; assembly: GCF_030444335.1. Taxonomy (NCBI): domain Bacteria; kingdom Pseudomonadati; phylum Bacteroidota; class Flavobacteriia; order Flavobacteriales; family Flavobacteriaceae; genus Polaribacter; species Polaribacter huanghezhanensis. The sequence continues at coordinate 899,523 of NZ_CP128595.1, forward strand.
CAAGCATATTTAGCATTTCTTACTAAAAAATAGTTTCAGAATTCAGCAATAAAAAAATAAACCAAAGAAAATGAAAAAACAGTTATACTTATTAATCTTTACTACAGCATCATTATTTTTAACAAGTTGTGGTAGTGATGATAAAAAAGAACCAGTAAATAACTCACCAAGCATACAGGTAAAAGTAGCGAAAGTAGCTACGAATGATACCAACCCGTTTTTAACTGTGAGTGGAAAAATTCAAGCAGTAAAAAGTGCAGATCTTGGTACAAGAATGATGGGGAATGTTGATAAGGTGTACGTTAATGTAGGTGATAAAGTTAGTAAAGGACAATTACTAATTTCTATAAACAATGCAGATTTAGAAGCTAAAAAAGCGCAGGTAACGGCCAGTATTACACAAGCAAAAGTTGCTTTTATAAATGCAGAAAAAAACTACAAACGTTTTCAGAATTTATATGAAAGTAAAAGTATCAGCCAAAAAGAAATGGATGATGTGACCGCGAATTATCAGGTTACAAAAGCTGGATTAGAAGCCGCAAATCAAATGAGAAATGAAGTGGATGCACAGTTTGCATACAGCAATATTACAGCTCCTTTTACCGGAGTTATTACTAGTAAAAATATTGAAAACGGTGATATGGCAACACCAGGAAAGCCTCTAATTAGTCTAGAAAATCCTAACGATTTTGAAGTAATGGCAATGGTTCCTGAGACAGAAATTTCTGAAATTAAAAAAGGAATTAAAGTGCGTGTCTTGGTAAAATCTATTAACAGAGCAATTGCAGGAAAAGTTTCAGAGGTTAGTTCTTCAGCAAAAAATACTGGTGGTCAATATTTAGTAAAAATCAATGTACAAAAAACCAATGCTCCTATTTTATCTGGAATGTTTGCTACGGTTGAGTTTCCAACAGAAAGAAAAGCAACTTCTAACATGGTATTGTTGCCTAAAGAAGCAATTATTACAAACGGACAATTATCGGGTGTTTACACAACAAGTCAAAGTAACACTGCTGTTTTACGTTGGTTGCGCTTGGGGAAAACCTATGGAAATCAAGTTGAGGTTTTATCTGGATTAAAACCTGGAGAAACCTATATCATTTCTGCGGAAGGAAGATTGTTTAACGGAGTTAAAATAATCCCATCCTCAATCCTTCCCAAAGGGAAGGAAGCTACTTCGAAAAAAAAATAAACGGAACAGCTTTTAAAAGATAGCAGGGATATAAAAATAATATTAACTAAAAAATAACCCATAACAATTCCCTTTCCTTTGGAAAGGGTTAGGGATAGGAAAATGAAAGAAGGTTTAGCCGGAAAAATAGCAAAAATCTTTATTGGATCAAAACTTACAGTGCTTTTAATGATTGTTTTTATGGTTGTTGGTGTATATGCTTCGTTTTTAATCCCAAGAGAAGAAGAACCACAAATTGATGTGCCCATGGCAGATATTTTTGTGGGTTATCCGGGTGCAAGTCCAAAAGAAGTGGAGTCTAGAGTTGTAAAACCTTTAGAAAAATTGATTTCGAATATTAAAGGAGTTGAGTACGTGTATTCTACTTCTATGGATGAAAAAGCAATGGTAATTGTGCAGTTTTATGTGGGCGAAGATATTGAGCGTTCGTTTGTAAAATTATACAACGAAATTAACAAACATATGGATCAAATGCCAAAAGGAGTTACGTTTCCTTTGGTAAAAACACGCGCTATTGATGATGTACCGATGTTGGGTTTAACGCTGTGGAGCAAAAACTACAGTGATTATCAGTTAAGTCAGATAGCACAAGAATTAGAAAACGAAATCAAAAAAGTAAATGATGTTTCTATCACACATAAAATTGGTGGAAGAAATCGTCAATTACGAGTGGTTTTAGACAAAGATAAATTGGCTGCAAGCGGATTAGATTTCTTGTCGGTTTCTGAAATGATAAAAGCCAATAATACGCAATTAAGTTCTGGGAGTTTTGATAAAAATGATACAGAATTTTTAGTAACAACTGGTACATTTTTGTCTTCTGCAACAGATGTTGAAAACTTAGTGGTAGGTGTACAACAAAAGCGTCCCATTTATTTAAAACAAATTGCCACGATTATTGATGGTCCAGAAATACCACAAAATTATGTGTCTTTAGGTTTTGGAAAAGCGAGTGAGAAATCGCAAACGTACAAATCTGAATATCCTGCGGTTACGATTTCTGTAGCCAAAAGAAAAGGAGCAGATGCTATGAAAATTGCGGAGTTAATTATTGATAAAGTAAATCATTTAAAAACCACTTTAATTCCAAATGATGTTCATGTAGAAATTACAAGAAATTATGGCGAAACAGCATCACATAAAGTGTCAGAATTATTGTGGCATTTAATCGGATCTATTTTTGCAGTTACACTTGTTGTCATGTTGGCAATGGGTTGGCGTGGTGGTTTGGTTGTGTTTTTATCGGTACCAATTACCTTTGCTTTGACCTTGTTGAGTTATTACATGTTAGATTACACATTGAACAGAATTACGCTTTTTGCGTTGGTTTTTGTAACCGGAATTGTGGTAGATGACTCAATTATTATTGCAGAAAATATGCACAGGCATTTTAAAATGAAACGCCTGCCTTTTAAACAAGCAGCTCTTTATGCCATAAACGAAGTTGGGAACCCAACAATTTTAGCAACATTTACCGTAATTGCTTCTGTTTTACCGATGGCCTTTGTTTCTGGATTAATGGGGCCTTATATGGCACCAATGCCAATTGGAGCATCTATTGCGATGATCTTATCATTATTCGTAGCTTTAACAATTACACCTTATTTAGGATATATTTTCTTAAGAGAAAAAGATAAAAAGGGCGCTGTTGAAAAACCAGAAAAACCTTTAGAAGAAACCTTTATTTACAAGTTATACAGTAAATTTGAAAGTCCGTTGTTAGAGAACAAAACAAAAAAATGGGTTTTTCTTGGAGGAACTTTTATGCTTTTAATGGCGACAATGATCTTGTTTTTCACAAAATCTGTAGCGGTAAAAATGTTGCCTTTTGATAATAAAAACGAGTTTCAAATTGTCATAGATATGCCAGAAGGCACAACGTTAGAACGTACTGCTGTTGTTACACAAGAGATTGGTCAGTTTTTATCGACAAGAGCAGAAGTGGTAAATTATCAAAACTATGTTGGTACTTCTGCGCCTATTACTTTTAACGGCTTGGTGCGTCATTACGATTTACGAGGCGGAAGTAATATGGCAGACATTCAAGTAAATTTAATTGATAAAGAAGAACGTAAAATTCAGAGTCACGGAATTGCAAAATTATTTAGACCCGAAATTCAGAAAATAGCAAAGAAATACAATGCCAATGTAAAGCTGGTGGAAGTTCCCCCAGGACCGCCAGTTTTATCAACCATTGTTGCCGAGGTTTATGGACCAGATTATAAAACACAAATTGATATTGCAAATCAAATTCAACATATTCTAAAAAACACGAACGATGTGGTTGATGTAGATTGGATGGTAGAAGGAGATCAAAAAGAGTATCAATTTAACATCAACAAAGAAAAAGCAATGTTGTATGGTATTGCTCCGCAACAAATTGCTTACACGATGAATATGGCGCTATCAAACAAAGCGATTACCACGCTGTATGATGAAAATGCTGTAAGTCAAGTAGGTTTGGTGTTGTCTTTAGACGAAAAAGAAAAATCGACGATTAGTGATATTTCTCAATTAAAAATAAAATCGAAACAAGGAACTCTGATTCCGATTGCAGATTTAGTTGAAATTAAAGAAACGACGGCAGCAAAAAGTATTTTTCGTAAAAATCAAAAACGTGTTGTATATGTTACGGCAGATATGGCAGGAGAATTAGAAAGTCCGGCATATGCAATTTTAGGAATGGGAGAGAAGTTAAAAGAAATTAAACTTCCAGAAGGCTATCAACTAAATGAAATGTATTTAGGTCAGCCAGATTTTGAAGATAATTACACGGTAAAGTGGGATGGAGAATGGCAAATTACTTTAGAAGTTTTTAGAGATTTAGGAATCGCTTTTTTAGGTGCTATTATCTTGATTTATATTTTGATTGTGGGCTGGTTTCAAAACTTTAAAGCACCCATTGTGATGATGGTTGCCATTCCGCTATCCTTAATCGGTATTATTTTAGGTCACTGGATAATGGGCGCATTTTTTACAGCAACATCTTTTATTGGAATGATTGCCTTGGCTGGAATTATGGTTCGAAACTCGGTTTTATTAATTGATTTTATCAACTTAAGATTGGCAGAAGGAATTCCGCTTAAACAAGCCGCATTAGAAGCAGGAGCAGTAAGAACAACGCCAATTTTATTAACAGCAGGAACGGTTGTAATAGGCGCATTTGTGATTTTATTTGATCCTATTTTTCAAGGATTGGCAATCTCTTTAATGGGTGGAACAATTGTTTCAACCGTATTAACATTGTTGGTTGTGCCTTTAGTGTATTACATGATAGAAAATAAAAATTATAAATAATGAAATTAGTAATCGTAACAGCAGTAGAAGAATTTCAAAAAGATGTTTTGAGGCTCTTTCAAAAAGCAAATATTGAAAATTTGAGTACTACTCAGATTAATGGCCTTAAGAATATTCCTACAGAAATAGCCTCTAATTGGTTTTCGGCAGGAAAAACAGCTAATGAGTCAACGTTGTTTTTCTCTTTTACAGATGATGAACAGATTGCTACTTTATTCAATTTAATTGAAGAATTTAATAAGAGTATGGAAACAGATAATCCGCTAAAAGCGGTTGTTGTCCCTATAGAAAAATTTATATAAACTTAAAAAAGAACAAAAATGTTAAACAAATATTTTAGAATTATTGTTGGTGTAATGGTATTGTTAAGCGTTGTGCTAACTGTTTACGTAAGTCAAAACTGGCTTTGGTTTACCGTATTTATTGGGGTTAATTTAATTCAGTCTGCTTTTACAAAATGGTGCTTATTAGAGACTATTCTTGTAAAATTAGGAGTAAAAAAAGAAAGCGAAAGCTGTAATATAGGTTAAGAACCATATTTAAAACAATAAAAAAAGTCGCTTAAAAGCGGCTTTTTTAGCGAATAAACAATTTCGTTTTTAACGAATCTTTAACTAAACACTAAAAAGTTGCAGCAGCAACTAACAGTATTTTTGCGAAAGGAAATCTAAAGAAACCAAAACAATTTTAGATTAACGTTACAGACATTATAACGAATTAGCATGAGAAAAATTATTCTTTCAGTACTGGGTTTATTACTAATTATTTCTGCCTTTTTATTGGCTAAAAACATTGTTGACAACAAACAAAAACCAAAACCTAAGTATAGCAAAACTAAAAAAACCGTTTTTGTAGAAAAAGTAATAAATAAAGAAATTCCAATTGTAATTAAAGCAAGTGGTAATCTAGTTGCTAAAAATAAAATCGAATTATTTTCTGAAGTTCAAGGGGTGTTACATACAACTCAAAAAGAATTTAAGCCTGGAGTT